>CAMOMF010000075.1 GCA_946619625.1 uncultured Bacteroidales bacterium | reverse complement strand
GCATTTTCTTGCCCAAAAATTTGCAAAACCCTAAATGTTCATCGTACCTTTGCACTCGCTTTCGGCAAGGAGCGGAAGCATTTATTTTGCTCACGGTTCGGAGACCTTTCGGAGACCATACGGAGAAGAAAGTAATGGCTACACTTCTGAACCAGCCCGCAGGGCGCAGAACACCTGAAACACCTGAAACACCTGACTCCTGCAACAAAAACGATATATATCGCCCCAAAGGCACGTGTTCTTTGACTTGTTGAAAATTTTTTTTGCACAATCTCTTGCATATGTCAAAAAAAAGCAGTAACTTTGCACTTCAAAACATATCGGACATATATGCAATGAAGGGAAAAATACTCATATGGACTATTTTGCAAATCTGCTTGAGCAGCAACCAACTGATTTTGAGTCAGTCCATGCAGTCAGGCGTACAGCCATCCGCTTCTGATACACAAGCTTTTGAGCATTTGGATGGACGTTTCCGCCAAGTACGCGAAAGCAGCATGTTGTCAGAACCGCAAGTGCTGACCGGCTACTTTGCATATGACGCTCCTGACAAGGTGGTTTGGCAATACGACAGCGGCATCGAAGCCACTTTGCCTGCCCCAATCCTACGCTTGATCAGTGCCACTATCAATGGTACCTATACAACGGAAAACGAAGATTTCAGTATGGAGATGACGGCAGACAAACTGGTGCTGACACCAAAGAAGAAACGGCTGCAAAAAATCTTTGACCGCGTGGAAATTTTCTTAGCCCCTGACGGAGTGGCAAAACAAGTGCTGATGCATGAGCCTTCCGGCGACCTGACAACGATATTTTTTACGGAAATGCACAAAAGATGATTCTTGCAGACCACATATGCGCCCTTATCCCCACCTACAACAATGGCGGAACGATTGGTTCTGTCGTGGAAAGTGTGGCAGCACAGATGAAGCACATCATCGTTGTCGTGGACGGCTCCACGGACAATACTCGCGAGGTACTTGCCGGTTTGTCTGTTGAGTTGATGGTTGTGGACTATGCGCAGAATGCAGGCAAGGGGGTGGCGTTGAAACGAGGTTTTTTGAAGGCGCGACAAATGGGATTTACACATGTCCTGACCATCGATGCTGACGGACAGCACTATCCCGAGGATATCCCGCTTCTGTACAGAGCACACACCATTCATCCCGAAGCTATCGTGGTGGGCAGCCGTGTTCTGGTGCAAAAGAACATGCCGGCACGCAACACGTTTGCCAATCGCTTCAGCAATTTCTGGTTCCGCATACAAACCGGACTCAACCTTCCTGACACCCAATCCGGCTTCCGCATTTACCCGTTGGAACGAATGCATGGTGAGCGCCTGATGACCTCCCGATACGAAGCAGAACTATCATTATTGGTCTTTTCCGCCTGGGCAAACGTGCCCGTAGTGCCTGTTCCGGTACGTGTGTACTACCCTCCTAAGAATGAACGTGTTAGCCATTTTCGTCCAGTGCGGGATTTTGTGCGAATATCACTACTGAATACGGTTTTATGTGCTTTCGCAATTATTTACGGACTACCCAGACGCTGGTGGCGCAGCCTGTACTACTACCCGTTTTTTGCCCTGTATCTGCTGCTGTACATTACGCCATCTATGCGGCGTTTGCAGCGACGATTTGGAGATTCCGAGGAGATGAACTGCCGCCTGCACCAATTTGTCAAACAGGCTGTTTTGCCCCTCATTAACGGTATTCACGGACTGCATCCTAAACTGCAAGGTCCGAATATCAGTCCCCAGCCTGCCATCATCATCGCCAATCACAACTCGTTTTTGGATATCCTGATGCTGATGTCCCTAAGCGACAAACTGACCTTCATTGGTAAAGATTGGGTACTAAGCAACCCGCTGTTTGGCAGACTTGCCAAAGGCTATCACATCATCCCTGCCAGTTTGGGTAAGGAAGAGTTGTTGGCGGAAATACGCAGGGTAACCGATTTAGGCTATTCCGTAGTGGTTTTTCCGGAAGGAACACGCAGCAAGACCGGCGATATACAAACGTTTCATCGTGGCGCTTTCTACTTTGCCGAACAGTTGTCGCTGCCTATCCGCCCCGTGGTAATTCGCGGCTTCTACGACATATGGAACAAAACCACCATGCACATTGGGTGCGTACGGAACGTTCAGATAATCACGCTGCCTGATATTACCATTCAGGACCCACGACGCCACCTCGGTTATGCACAAATGAGCAAACTGCTTGCCGCCGAATATCGCGAGAAGATTAGTTATTATTACAACGATTAAGTACTATTATTTATGGATATTGAGTTTCAATCACGAGAAGAGATACAGTTGTTCCAGGAGGAACTGCTTCGCAAGCAGGTTCGCTTTCTGGCGGAGCATTCACCATACTATCAGCGCTTGTTTGCCGAAACGGGCATTGCCCCCGACTCCATTCAGCACCTTTCTGATTTACATCGTCTTCCGTTTACAGAAAAACAAGACCTGCAGTTGCATAACGAGGATTTCCTCTGTTGCCCCAAGGAGGACATCATCGATTTTGTCACCACCAGTGGCACTTTGGGAGACCCCGTCACGTTTGGGTGCACAGAAAAAGACCTGCAACGTTTGGCTTATAATGAGAAGAAATCTTTTGCCTGTGCAGGGGTAACTAAAAATAGCGTTGTACAGTTGATGACCACATTGGACAAGCGGTTTATGGCTGGTCTGGCGTATTTCATGGGTCTGCGCGCACTGGGTGCCGGAGTCATACGCGTGGGAAACGGCATACCGGAACTGCAGTGGGACACTATTCAGCGGCTTCATCCCGACACCATCATGTGCGTACCTTCGTTTATTCTGCGCCTAATAGAATATGCACAGGCTAATAACATCGACTATAGGCATAGTTCCGTCCGCAGAATTATCGGTATCGGCGAAGGACTGCGCAATCAGGATTTTTCGCTGAATATTCTCGGAAAACGCATTCATGACTTGTGGCCGGATGTGACACTTTTTGCCACATATAGCAGTACCGAAATGAGTGCCACATTCAGCGAATGCGAATATGGATTGGGCGGACACGTACATCCCGAACTGATTATTGTGGAGATTATCGGCGAGGATGGACAGGAAGTGCCGGATGGAGAGCCAGGAGAAGTAGTGGTGACTACATTGGGAGTGGAGGGTATGCCACTGCTGCGATTCCGGACAGGAGACATTGCCGCAAAAATAGTGGAGCGGTGTGCTTGTGGCAGGTACAGTTACCGGCTCACGCCATTGGTGGGACGCAAAAACAACATGATCAAACTGAAAGGCACCACCATCTATCCACCTGCTATCAACGATGTGCTGGCTTCCGTGGACTATGTGGAAAACTATGTGGTGGTAGTGCGCGATTCTGCTGCCGGCACAGATGAGGTGGTGGTGCGCATTGGGCTGAAAAGCAATCTGCTGGAGCCTCAAGCCCAAATCATCAAAGAACTAAAAGACCATTTCCGTTCCCGCCTGCGCGTTGCACCCATTGTGGAAATTTTACCAACAGACGTTATTACACAAATCAACAATCCAGCGGGTAGCCGTAAACCCGTGAAATTCATAGACGAACGCAAGCGATAATATTCATTTGACGAACACAAACAATGAAACTGATACTCCGTATATATGACTATCTTCTTACTCATCGCGCATTGCTTTGGGCTTTGTTCACCGTGATGTTGGCGCTGTTCGTGTTGGCGGCATCGCGCTTGCGCTACAAAGAGGATATTGCGGATTTTCTGCCCGTTGATGACGAATATCGCGAGTCAATGGCATTATACGAGCAGATGAACGATGCAGCGCGAATCGTTATTATCTTTGAAGGAAATAATCCGGATAGTCTCTGCCATGCTGTGGACCGTTTTGAACTTACGGCTCTTGACATGGGTCTGGCGCAGGATAGATTGATGACTGACGTGGATATCAACGCGTTTGTCAAAAGGTTATCATATATCCATTCACATGCGCCTTACTTCCTTACCGATTCCGACTATCTCCGCATGGACACCCTCTTCACACCGTCAGGTTTCCGTTCCGCCTTGGCTCGTGACAAGCAATTGCTTTCTATGCCAGGCAGCGGGCTTCTCATGCAAGTGATAGCAGGTGACCCATTGCAAATTTTTCCCCTTTCAGCAGGAGCAAGCGGACAATATGCGGCGGCTTCCGCGGCGTTTACTTCGCATGATGGATATATGATGTCTGCCGATGAAACGCAGGCTTACGCTTTTTACGACTCACCTTACGGAAGTACCGAATCCGGTAGGAATGCAGGATTAGTGGATAGTTTGCAATCTGTTGCCAATCAGGTGCATGCTGAGTATCCAGAGATAGATGTCCGCTTATTGGGAGCACCCGTTATTGCTGTAGGAAATGCCCGACGAATCAAGAGCGATTCCATGCTGGCGATAGGATTGTCTATCGTACTGATTTCGTTGCTGCTACTCTACTATTTCCCTCGCAAACGGGATATTTTCCTCATCGCTCTCAGTGTCGGTTTTGGATGGCTGTGTGGCATGGCAATGCTTTGGCTATGCGTAGGCAAAGTGTCGGTAATAGTGCTTGGCATCGGCAGCGTAATCATCGGTTTGGCAGTCAACTACCCACTTCATTTGCTGGTACATCAACGCTATACCGTTTCTGTCAGACAAACACTTCAAGAGGTACTCTCACCACTTATAATTGGCAATATCACCACCGTAGGTGCGTTTTTGGCGCTACTACCCATCCATGCTACGGCTCTTCGCGATTTAGGGATTTTTGCCTCTTCCATGTTATTGGGAACGGTGTTGTTCTGTATTCTGTTCCTGCCGCAATGGATGTCAGCAGAGAAAACGCCACTCAGGGAGATACGGTTTCGCTGGTTCGCCAACATGAGTTCCGGCAACGATAGTCGGGTGCTTTCTGCACTCATTGTGGCAGTAACACTCTGCCTTGCAGGGAGCCTCATTATTCATCGCGATGCGGAGCATTTCGATTCAGATCTCTCCCACATCAATTACATGACTCCGCAACAACGCGCTGATTTTGCACATTTTGAACAATTGGCTCTGCAAAGCGCTAATCCGGGACATGTGGCTTATTACCTGGCTTCTACTGCCAAAGAAGAATTATTGCGGAGAGAGACACTCTGGAATAATTGGTGGGCAGACAAAAACCGCGAACAAATAGTGTCAGACTTTCGGGAAGCAGCGGCACAATACGGTTTCAGGGCTGATGCCTTTACGCCTTTTGAAAAAGATTTTCTACTTGCCACGGATATTCAGATGGATAATTTGGCGGCATGTTTCCCCGGCAGAATAGACACCTCAGCACTCAACACACGTATCACCCAATCACTATCAGACAATTTCGACTATTTGGGATGGGTTTGTGCCGGCATTGTTTTCCTGTTTCTGCTGTTCAGTTTCCGTAGCCTGAAGCATGCTTGCATAGCTTTTGCGCCCATGTTGTTAGCATGGATTTGGATTCTTGGTATTATGCAATTAACCGGTATTCAGTTCAATATAGTTAATATTATTCTCGCTACCTTCCTTTTTGGACAAGGCGATGACTACACCATTTTCGTGCTGGAAGGCGCACTATATGAACGCAGCACCGGCAAGAAAATGCTGCCGCAATACGGACAATCCATCCTTCTGAGTGCACTGATCATGCTGGTCTCTATTGGTGTACTGCTTTTTGCAAAACATCCCGCCATGCATTCACTCGGAATTGTCACGTTGATTGGCATGAGTTGTGTCGTCATCATGGCATGGATGGTTCCGCCCATGCTTTTGAAATGGACTGCCAGTAAAAAATAAGTATTACCCTAAAACAATACAACATGAAACGAATTTTTACCTTCATAACAGGATTGTTTCTTCTATCACTTGACATCTATGCTGCAGGAGATTCACCTGTTCCTGTACCTTCAGTAGGAAATGGACGTTTGCGCGTGTGTGGACAAAACCTGCGCAATTACTATTTCTACTACACCGATTCAGACCGTCCTGATTATAGGAACGCTTCCGGATTTGCGAAAAAAACACGTCAGATTGTGGATATGATTCTTTGGGTTGATGCTGATGTATATGCCTTTTGCGAAGTGGAGGCTCGCGATATTGTATTGCGACAATTGGTTGATTCGCTGAATGCTCGCGTTGATGGTACACCCTACTCTACAGTGAATGATTATATCAATGTGCCCAGTTCCGAGCGCAGTAACAACATCAAATCAGGCTTCATCTATAGAAACGACAAAGTGAAGCCTTACGGCAATAACAACGCAGGTTCCACTCAATTTTATTACCGCGAAACGATGCGTATTCAAGCCTTCAAGGAACTGGCTACGGGAGGTTGCTTTACGTTGTCAATGAACCATTTCAAGGCAAAAGATTCCTCCTCAGATGGCGGCGAAGGCACCCGAAACGCCAATGCCAATAACCTGCTTAATGCACTTAGAACCAATGCTTCCGACCCCGATATTCTTATCATGGGTGACCTGAATTGTGAAGTAGGTGAATCACCGCTGACAATCATAGAAAATGCCGGTTACAACGAGCAGTTGCTCCGCTATAACAAAAATGCTATTACCCACTGCTATGGTGGCGGTGAGTTGATAGACCACGTGTATGCCAACTCCGGCATGGAGGCGCAAATTACCGGTGCTGCAGTTTATCATCTGTGCACTTCTTGCTCAGAATATAGTTACCTCAATTACAACTACCGCTATTCTGATCATGATCCGTATATTATAGGTATCAATCTGAAAGAGACGGTATCAGACTTGCAAGATATGAATGAAAGCCGCTCCCAAGTTCGTAAAGTATTGGAGAACGGTGTAATCTACATCATAATGCCTGATGGAAGCAAATACTCAGTAACCGGACAAAGAATTTTGTAATCAACTATGCTTGTTCTATAATCGGTTATCAGATTAGTATTTATCCTGTTTCCGAAATCAAATCAGTTCACTATAGATAGCACAAGCCGTCTTCAAGACGACAGAATCTGTAAACATACTCTCTACTCTCTTCTTGGCTGCGTGGGCGTATTGTTCACGCAGTTCTTTGTCTGATGCCAATGTATCTATGGCCTTTGCAAAGGCGACAGCATCACCTAATGGCACCTCCAAACCCGTCTCGCCGTGAATGGAAACCCAATTCACGCCAGAACCGGGAATAGTAAACGTTACGGGGGCAGACTGACAATACATTGCTTCTGCCAGGGCGACACCAAAAGCCTCTGCTTTGTTGACAGACGGAAATGCAAAAATATCAGACGCACAATAATAGCAGCGGATATCATTCAAGGAGAGCCTGCCAAGGAAAGTGATTCGTTCTCTACCCATTGCCAGTTTACGATAGTACTCTGTTTCCGGTCCAGATCCTGCTATCAGGATTTGAACATCTTGCTTGATATACCGTTCCGCTCGAATTAAATATTCAATCCCTTTATAGGGAATATGCCTACCTACAAACAGCACAAGAGTCTTTCCACAATAATTCTTGCGAATATTGGCAATACGCTTTTCATCACCCTTGTGCGGAGCAAAATCGTCCGTCAGCACACCATTGGGAAGAACGCGCACTTTATTTTTCACCTTACTGAGTTGGCTGGAATGCTCTACATACATGGGACTGGTAGCCAACACTAAATCCGCTCTTTGCAGAATTCTGTTCTCCCATGGCAGAATCATCTTGTAGAAAACACCCTTGGCAAGGATATCAGAATGCCAATGCAGCACCAGCATTGTCTGCTTGGGCAGAGAGTGCAGTACTAACGGATACACAAACGGATTAGGCGCATGCAGGTGTACCAAGTCAGGATGATATTGATTGAATAGTTTGCGCAGCATCTTTCCGTAGCCTAATGCTATAGATTGACTCAGTATATTCACCTGTACACCAATTCGATACACCTTGACGCCATTGATTAGTTCTTCTACGTTTTCAGGGTCACTGGAGAAACAAATCACTATATTGTGATAATCAGTCAGTCCTTCTGTTAATTGCCTTGTAACAGCCTCAATACCACCATTGTAAGGATAGTAATATTTCGTTATATGTAGAATAGTTTTCATCTTCATTATTTTTTACTAATTTCATTTAGCATTTCAATACGTGCCATCAGTTTCACCTTCAAACTACGTTTACTTCGCTTCAGTAGACTATTTGATACGAGAGTCTCCGTACCATCATGTCGCCTATATAACATGTATTGTTGGTCCGCAACAAAACGAACCCTTCCCATTTTTTCTGCTACCATCCCTAACCACCAATCATGCTTGATTAACTCATTTTCAGGCCAAGGACGGGCCTTATCCACAATCTCTTTTCGCATCGCCATCATACTCCCGTAAAAACCGCAATGCATCAAATTGTGCCAAAAACCCGCGTGCAAATCGTAAAGTTGGAATAAGGAAGGATATAGCAATTGCAAATGTTCGTCCACTACTTGACTATCAGTAACTACCATGTCTGCCGTTCCTAACTCTTGCAAGCATCGTTTTACTCTGCCAGGTAACCATATATCATCCTGGTCTGCCAGAAAAATAATATCTCCTTTAGCCGAATCAATAGCATTGTAGAAATTTCGAGTAGAGCCGAGCTGTTCATGTGGTGGAAGAACGATGATTCGCTCATCATGAATGGCTTTAATAGTCATCAATGTTTCGTCTGTGGAGCCGTCATCTGACACAACAATCTCATCATCCTTACCCAACTGAGGAAGAATGCTTTGTATTTGCTCTCTGATGTATGCGGCTCCATTATATGTAGCAATACAAACCGATATCATTGCTTGGCAAAAAAGAGTTTGATTTTCCAGAACCAAAATTCTATCCACGAACGGAACACCGCAGGATGTGAAGCTGCATACGCCACCTTTGCCTTACGCATCCGTTCTCTCATCTTTGGGGAAAAAGTATACTTTTGTGCTCCCACTTCATTATCTCCATGTTGACGATATAATACGGTTTGTTTGGCAATAGGAACGATATGTCCTCCGGCTAACATAACACGCATGGCTATTTCTGCATCATGCATATAGGCATGCTCCCCAAATGGCAGAGACACACGCCTTGCCGCTTGGTTAAACAACATGGCGCAACCTGTCACACTGTTCCCTATCGCCAAGTAGCGTACATTATTGTCAATCAACTTGGGCACAATAAAGGTATATTCCCAGAAAGAGGGAGCAATGGTCTGAAGTTGCTCATCCACGACTTTCAAATCAGTATGCACTACTATTGGACAGTCCTTACCCCATCGGGCCTCTGCTTGCTGAATGGCATCTATCTGGATTTGTAATTTGTCAGGTAACCACACATCGTCTTGATCTGCAAAAGCGATATATTCTGCTTCATCTGCCTGCATCAACAAACGTTCAAATGAGCGCATTGCACCCAAATGGTCTGTTGTATCATCGCGCGACACAAGGCGCCAGTCATGATATGTCTGCTTTGCCAGGCTCTCTTTTAATTCGCCCAGCCAGCGTCCCTCTCCATATGTACTTAATAGAATATCAATCATCTTATCTATATCACAAAAAGCAATGATAATGCTGCATACTGAATGTTCTGAATCAAGTTCCCCAACAATTCTTCCTGGTGGAACTGGGTACACAACGCCGCAAGTACTATGGCATACACACATGTAGCCCACACGTTTCCTTGCCTATGATACCTGTATAAGGTGCCCGACAAAATGCCGTACAAATAGGCAAAAAATGCCAAACCTCGATAGCCAAAATCTGCATAGAAAGGTTGCATCACGGT
>CAMOMF010000074.1 GCA_946619625.1 uncultured Bacteroidales bacterium | reverse complement strand
GCTGTTCTCAATGGCGCGGATACTGCGCACGACAGAGTAGTATTCCAGGTCTTCGGTCACTTTTGCTTTCTTGCGGATACCGGCCGTGTCCACCAGGTAGAAGTCCTTGCCGAACTTGTTGTAGCGTGTGTAGATGGAGTCGCGCGTTGTGCCGGCAATGTCCGTTACGACGGTACGTTCCTCGCCGATAAGTGCATTCAGCAGGCTGGATTTGCCGGCATTGGGTCGCCCAACGATGGCGAAACGCGGCAGTTCGTCCAGTGCCTCCTCTGCGGCTTTTTCGGGGAACTTGTCAAGCAACGCGTCCAGCAGTTCGCCGGTGCCCAATCCGTTCATGGCAGAGAGGATGAAGGGCTCGCCCAGTCCCAGTTTGTAGAACTCGGCGGCAGCATATTGGTCGGCGAACGTATCGACTTTGTTCACCGCCAAGAGTACGGGTTTGCCTGCCTGGCGGAGCAAATGTGCCACTTCGCTGTCGAACTGTGTGACGCCCTCGTTAACATCGACAATCAACAGTACTACGTCCGCTTCGCGGATGGCGAGTTGCACCTGCCGGTTGATTTCGCCCTCGAAGATGTCGTCGGAATTGACGACCCAGCCACCTGTGTCGATGACGGAGAACTCTTTGCCGTTCCACTCCGAGCGTCCGTATTGTCGGTCGCGCGTAGTGCCGGCTTGGTCGCTGACGATTGCTCGTCGGGTCTTGGTTAGACGGTTGAACAGCGTGGATTTGCCCACGTTCGGTCGTCCTACAATTGCTAAAATGTTTGCCATATCTTGGTTATTTTATGTGTGCTACTTGTTTCGCCCATCTTATGGTCATCTTATGGTCATCTTATGGTTATCTTATGGTCATCTTATGGTCATCTTATGGTTCTCCTCTTACCCTTGTTACCACCAATTCACCCTCGGGTTGGTGGACTCGGTGCTGGTCTTGTCATACTTGAGGTCCGCCAGCATGGAGGCGTTCACACCGATGTGGAAAGTGTAACTCTTGTACGGTCCAAAGGGTACTACGCTGGCGGTCATGGTCCAGCAGTGCAGGTCACGCGTGATGTTAATGGTGGCGGAAGAGAATTTTTTTGCCGTGAAATCGAAGGAGGTGCTGGTGCTGGCTTTCCATCCCTTACCCAGCCCGATGCTGGCGGAGAAAGAGAGGTTGTGCGTGAACTTCATCTTGTAGTTCATTCGCTTGTAGTCGAACTCGTTGGACTCGCCATACCGTACGCTGTAGTTGATGGTGAGACTCCAAGGAATCTCCGTGAAAATGAATCCGTCGTCGTCCACATCCTGTTTGGCGTGCTGTTTGTCCAAGTTCTCTTTGCGCTTGGCGGCACGGTCTTCTTCCGACCAGAACTCACCCGTTTCCGGATTGGTGGAGTAGGGGTCGTCGGGGTCGAAATCGGGCAGACCTTGTTTCTTTTTTTCTTTGTCATCCCCGCCATTGATCCATTTCTTCACCACTTCGTTGTTGAAGGTGTAGGAGAAGGAGGTGCTGGTTCCCTTGAAATGCAGGAACTTGCCCTCTTGCCAGCATCTGCGGTTCGTTCGTACGGGTGTGCCGGAAGGGCTGAGGGCATACAGGTAAGGGTCGAACTGACCGGAAAGGTTGATGGTGTAGTTGAGCGGTTTGGGCAACTTGATACGCAGGTTCACCGAGAAATTGCTCCAGTTCATGGAGTCCGCCATGAAGTTGTATCCGCCTGAGATGGAGAAGTTGTCAATCAGCGAGACCACTTTGTATGGCGCTTTGCCGGTGGTGTCCTTGTCGTTACGTACTTTCATCTCGAGGTTATTACCCAACGAGAAAGACAGCGACCCCACGTTGCCGCTGGAGGGCGTGCCGTACATCTGGTTCTGGAAGCGCGAGTACTTGACGGTTTCGTACACCACAGAACCGTCGGCTCTTGTCACCGGTCTGTCGTAAGTACCATAATAGTTGTGGTCAATCTTTGCCCTAATCGGTTCGCAGTCAGGAGAATAGTTCAGCGAAATAGAGGGCGTGAACACGTGCCTGAAGCGGTCCACCTTGCCGTTAGGGAACAGTTTGCGCGAGGGAATAAAGAAACCGTACAGTTTGGTCTGCATGGATACGGAGGTGGTGAGGTCCCACACGCGGTAGAACCCGTAGGTGGTGTCCATGGCAACCTGGTTTTCCGCCTCGTCCCAACTGCGGTCAATCCGTTGGAAATACCAACGTTCTTTGTAACTGATACTGGGCGTCACCGTCAGATATTTGAACAGCGTGAAGGAGGCGGAAATGGGGATAGAGTGCTGCATGCCCGTCTTCCAGTCGCGCAGGAAATTGCTGTGCAGAATCTCTTTTTCCTTCATGTTGGTGGAGATCTTCGAACTCATGTTGTAGGACAACTTGATTTTCTCGTACCATTTCTCCTTGCCAACGGCTTTTTTGCGTTTGAAAGGATAAATGGAGGACATGGATACGTTCAGGTCCGGCAGCGTCAGCGCGATGGTTGAGTCCCGCGTGTTCTGGTTGATGCTGGCGGACATGGTCACTGTCCATGGCGAGTCGGGGAAGCGCTGGGTGTAACTGACCGTACTGGATTTGGTGTTTTCCGATGTCAGTTGAGGGTTATAGTAAGAGTTGATATTCGAGCGGTTGTAGCCGGATGTGGAAAAATTGACGGACGCCGAGAAAGTGGAGTAGGGATTGGCCTTTGCGTCCTGCGTATGGGTCCAGCGCAGGCTGAAGTTGGTGGATTTCTTGAAGTCGGGCATATCTTTCTCACCCGTCACATCCACGCGGTAGTTGGCGGCAATATTTCCCGAGAAATGGTAGCGCCATTTGTATTTGCTCTTGGCATAAATCGCCCATGTTCCGCGGGTGTAAATATCGCCTGTGATTTCCAAATCGGCGTAGTCACTCAGTGCGAAGTAGTAACCTATTCCGTTCAGGTACAACCCTCGCTCGGAGTTGTCGCCGAACTGAGGCATAATCAGACCGCTGGAATACTTGTCCGTGAAAGGAAAGAAACCGAATGGAATCGCCAGTGGAAGCGGCACATCGCCCACCACCATGTAGGCCGGACCGGTGGCTACATACTCGCCGGGCTTCACTTTAGCTTTGGTCAGACGCAGATAGAAGTGGGGATGGTCATGGTCATCGCAAGTAGTGTATTTGCCACCGCCCATCATCAACTCGTCATTTTCCATCTTTTTGGTGCGGTCGGCTATGATGTAACCCTCGCCTTGTTCTGTTACCACATGGCGGATATAGGCTTTCTTGCTCTTCATGTTGTACGTCATGGCGCGCGACTCGTAACTCTTCTCGCCGTCCTTGAAGACGGGCAGACCTTTCGTCTCGTCCTCGATGCTGTCGTACACACCGGCGGCATAGATGGTGGATGAGTCCATCTTGGCGCGGATAAAGTCGGCAGTCAGGTCCATGGTCTTGTACTTGACGTTGCCTTGCCCATGAAGGAACGCCGTGCCGTTGCCAAGTAAGACGATGGAGTCGTTGGCTTTATAGTCGATGGGTGCGTCAATGGCAGGTGTGCTCTCCTGTTCTTCATCCTCGTCGGCACGGGCATAAACGCTGCAGAGTAACATACAACACAACAGCAGGATGTATATACACCCTCCCGCCCCGGACTGCCTAAACGTGTTACGAGTAAACAGCCCTACGATATGTACCATTCCACGTCTCTGCTTCATCGTCAGAGTTTCACTACGTTTTCTTCGACAAATACCATGCCAAAATCCCCCCCAAGCCTCATTCGTGTCCAAGGGTGCCGAACGCGGGTGCAAAGGTACTGCTTTTTTTTCAATTATGCAAATTCTGAGTGAGAAAAATGCCTTTTGCCCGTGTTTTATTTTGATTTCTGCTTATACACGCGCACATAATCCACTTCGTAGCGCATTGGAAAGTCGGTTTTCTGCAGGTCTTTCACCCGCGTGTCCAATGCCAGATTCAGCAGCAGGTACTGCGGATACCGGAAGGGGTTTATGCCTTCGCAACAGGCTTTTCCGTTTATTGTTTTTTCGAGAGATGTCTCGTTGAGCAGTTCGTCATCCAGATACAGGCGAATGTTTTGCTCATCCCAGTCCATTCGCCAGGTGTGAAACCGTTGCGCCCAACCTTTGTCTTGTTTGGTGAAATGGGACAGGGGCGTGTACGATGAGTCCCACCGGGTGTCCTCATCGTTCTTGCCCGCCCAACATACATTCGCCAGGATGGTTGGCTTACCCTGCAGTTGGTAGTATTCCAGCATATCAATCTCGCCGTTTCCGGGCCATGGCAAGTCGCTGCCTAACAGCCATATAGCAGGCCATGCCCCTGCACAGACAGGAATGCGTGCGCGCACTTCCACTCTGCCATACGTGAAGGTGAACCGCCCTTTTGTCACGACTGAGCCGCTGGTCCATTCTACCCGTTCGCGAGTATGACGCCAGTTGGTGCCGGTCTCGTCATAGGATGGGCAGGCAAAGTCCGCTTCGCGCGCTTCGATTATCAGCCTGCCTCCCCTACAGTACACATTATCAGGCGAGTACCACTGCCGCTCATAGTTGCGGACAAACCCGGTCTCATAGTCCCATTTGGTTGCATCGGGCGTTCCGTTTGCGTCAAACTCGTCATGCCAAATCATTTCCCATTCGCTTGTCTGTTCCGGATTGCTTGTCTTGAACGAGCACAACCCTGCTATTACCCAGCCGGCAATGACTATCCCTGTCAGCACCCTGAGTGCCAAACTATTTACATATTTTATCATTTTATCATTTTCTCATTTTATCATTTATACTCCTGTACTCCTTACAATACAAAAACCTTGCAAAGGTACTGCTTTTTTCTGACATGTGCAAGATTTTTGGTCAAAAAAGTGCAAAAAAAGTGCTCGCATGGCTTGGAATGCCATCCGAGCAGGAGATAACGCGGGATAAGATTTGTGTGTTACATGGTGGCGGTGAGGAAAGTGGCGTTGCCGAAAATGTAGAGTACATTCTCGGAGGCGGGCACAAGGAGTGTCTCCCCTTGTTTGACATGGATACCGTTGATATGCGCGGCTCCCCACAGGCAGACCACGACGACGAAGGCATCGGTATGCAGGTCGATTTCGGCTGCCACCTGCACAACAATCCGGTTGACAATGAAATAGGGGCAATGGATGAGTTCGGAATTAGGCTTGGTGGAATCGTAACCGGTACGATACTCGGGCCACACCCGATAATCAATGGCATCCTTCGCCTCGGTTATATGCAGTTCACGCGGGTTGCCTTGCGCGTCTTTGCGTCCGAAATCATAGACGCGGTAAGTGATGTCTGACGTCTGTTGTATCTCGGCAAGGAAATTGCCCGCTCCAATGGCATGCAGCCGTCCTGCGGGCAGGAAATAGAGGTCGCCCTGGTGTGATTCGTGCACGGCAATAACATCCTGCATGGGCGAGTGCCCGTTGAGCGGTTCAGCCGTTGCCAGATGCTCGTAGTCTTCGGGTGTGATACTCTGCTTGAGACCCGAATAGATTTTTGCCCCCACGTCCGCCTTGATGACGTACCACATCTCGGTTTTGCCTGAACAACCGTGACGTTGCTGCGCCAGTTTATCGTCGGGATGTACTTGTACGGAGAGGTCTTGGCGCGAGTCGATGAACTTGACCAGCAGCGGGAACTTGTTACCAAAATGTTTGTAAACCCGTTCGCCGACAAGCAGTCCCTTGTACTTGTCAATCAATTGTGTGAGGTTCAGTCCCAAATCGACATCGCCAATCAGTCCGCGCTCAACGGCAACCGACTCATGTTCGGGCACGCCACTGATTTCCCACGACTCGCCGATATTAGGCTGCGCGGTATAAATCCCTTTGAAAGGGGCAATCTGATATCCACCCCAGATGGTGGTTTTCAGGTAAGGTTGGAATTTGTATGGTTTCATATTCGTTGAAGTATTTCGATACACATGCGTGAATTGTGGTAGGGGCATTTCCAAAACCCCGCCTTGTCGTTGATTCGGTCGGGCGTGCCATCAGGGAGGACAGACCAATACCATTCGCCATTCTCGGTATCAATAAGGCAGGTGTTAATAAACCGCCACACAGCCAACGCTTTGTCCATATCTGCCGGGTCGCCGAAACGCAGGTACATATTGGTGTATCCAACGACTGCCTCCGCCTGTTCCCACCACACTTTTTCCCCGATGCTACCATCGTGATGGAGGTCTTCGCTTGCCGCCCTCGCCAAACGGCGCACATCCTCGTCGCAATTCATTCCCAATACCCCCGCCGCCTCGTCAAGCAGCCATGAGCACTCGATATCATGC
The DNA here is from genome assembly GCA_946619625.1 of uncultured Bacteroidales bacterium. Taxonomy (GTDB): domain Bacteria; phylum Bacteroidota; class Bacteroidia; order Bacteroidales; family Paludibacteraceae; genus Colicola. The sequence goes on along the minus strand of CAMOMF010000074.1, from coordinate 6,361 downwards.
CCTGCGCTGAAGTGATGGTTGGTGGGGTGCCATTGTTCGTTGAAGAACAGTCCCAAATGTCCGGATGGTTGGATGATATGTGTGTGGAAAGTATCGACCAAAGCCGTGAGTGCCTCATGCAGTTCGGGTGTCTGCCAAATGCGGTAGAGGTGGGTGTATGCCTCTAAAACATGGAGGTTGGTGTTCTGCGATTTGGCGGTGTTCTCGTCCTTGTCACTAAGGCGCATGTCTTCGATGGGTTGCCAGTTGCGTGCCGCCGCCTCGGTGTAGCCACCATAGACACGGTCGCGACCATGCTGTTCAATCACGTGGAAAAGGGAAACCGCCGAATGCAGTGCCCCGGCATCCATGGTGGAACGATAATATTCGCTGAAGGCATAGAGCATGAACGCCTGCGCGTATATCTGTTTGTGTGTGTCAAGCGGTTCGCCGTTGGCGGTCACCGACCAAAAGGAGCCGCCATAATCGCGGTCCAAGAGGTAGGCCTCAATATACTGCTTGGCATGCCGGGCGGCGGACAAGTACTTGGGGTTTGGCAGCACGCGATATGCCGCCGAGAACGCCCATAGGATGCGTGCATAGAGGATGGCCCCCCGGGGCGCATCTCTTATCACTTGCTCCTCGCCCGTCACCCTGCCGTAAAAACCGCCGTGCAGGTCGTCGCGCAAAGCGAGCCAATAAGGCAGAATATTTTCTTCGAGCAATTGTTTCGCCGCTTGTTTGAATGATCTTAAATCGGAAGTGTTCATGATTGTTCAGGAGTGTAAGAGTGTAGATATATGTGCAGACTGCTGAGGTACCTATTCGTTTCGTTGCACTTGCAGTTCGCTGTCTATCTGTTTCATACGTGATGTCGTCAGCGGGTAAAAGGACACCACCAGAACAGCCAACAGACTGACGAGTGCGGGAATGAATGACATGAGACTTTTCAGGCACAGAAGCGCCATTTCAGGCTGCTGTACCACTCCCTGTTCTGCCGTGCCGGTGATGTATCCGCAGGCGGCAAGCAGCCATAATGCAGACGAGCCGCCAATCGCTCCGCCGAACTTCTGCGCCATGCTGGACGATGAGAAAATGAGTCCCGTCGAGGCGGTACGGTATTTCCACTCGGCAAAGTCGCTCACGTCGGCGTACATGGACCAAATGAGCGGTGACATGACACCGGTCAGCATGGATATCAGTACTTGCGCTGCAAGCATGAGCCAAAACCCGACCTGCGAAACGGGAATAAAGAAGTAGAGAACCGAAAGCACGCACAGGCAGATATTCACCGCAATAAAGGTGGTTTTCTTGCCGTAATGCGCCGCCATGGGTACACATAGTGCCACGCCAGCCATATTGCTCACTTCACCCACCGCGAGGAACAGACCTGCGTAAAAGAGAAAACTGTACGTGCCCACATGAAGGGTGGCTCCGGCGGGGATAATGTCGGCAAAGTAATATGCCACCGTAGCCCCGCGAACCGTGCAGAACAGATTGAAACACAGGGCTGCACCAATCAATAGCCACCATGGTTTGTTGGTAAGCAACGCCCTGAGGTCGGAGCCTACGGATACATTGCTGACGGTGTGCAGTTCCTCTTTGGTCATGGCAAAACAGCAGAGGAACAGAATAAAACATATTGCCGCAATGATGACCATCGCCCAACGCCAGCCCTCGGGATTGTCGTACCCGCCCAATGCATTGCACAGGGGCTCCCACATGAACAGGGCAAGAAAAGAGCCTCCGTAGGCGAAGAACATGCGGAATGAGGAATAAACCGTCTTCTCTTGGGAGTCTGCCGTCATCACGCCCAACATGGCACCATAGGGTACGTTGATACCCGTATACACCGTCATCATCAGTATGTAGGTGGCGTACGCCCAGACAAGTTTGGCGGAGTACTCCCAATCGGGTGTGGTGAACAGCAGTATCCCTGCTACGGAGAACAGCGGTGCCACAAACAGCAGATAGGGACGGTACTTGCCCCAACGGGTGTGGGTGCGGTCGGCAATAATACCCATCAGAGGGTCGCTCACCGCGTCCCATATGCGTGTGACAAGCAGGATAATACCGGCGTCTTTCAGGCTCAGCCCGAAGACGTTACTGTAAAAAAATGGCAGGTAGTAGGAAAACACCTTCCAGAACATCGATGACGACATGTCACCGAAACCGTAGCCTATGTGGCGAAGTAATTTGGGCATTTATTTAGTCATTTAGACATTTGGTTCTTATGTACAAGGGCGTTGATTTTCTCTACGGAGGCGGAGGTGGTGAGACCGTCTTCGGGGGTATGAAGGCAGTAGTCGAGGAGCCGGTCTACGGTGGTGGTGGCGACATGCAGACGCGTGTCGGCGGTGGCGTAGTAGATGAACACTTTCCCCTCGTGCTCAATCCAGCCGTTGGAAAACGCCACGTTCATTACATCGCCTACATACTCTGCACCTTCGGGCACCAAGAACCACCCTCCCGGACGAGCAATGACGCGAGTGGGGTCGTCCAATGCGGTCATGTACATATAGAGCACATATCGGAGTCCGCTGGCGGTGTTGCGTACACCATGCGCGAGGTGCAGCCAACCTTTGGCGGTCTTGATAGGAGCAGGCCCCTCGCCGTTCTTGACTTCATAAACCGTGTGGTACTTGCGACCGAATATAATCCGCTCATCGCGCACCTCGGCATGGGTGATATCCGCCACAAGAGTCCAACCGATTCCGCCGCCCTTGCCTGTCTCGATAAACCCATCCTGCGGGCGGGTGTAGAGCGCATACCATTTACCATTTACACATTTACCATTTACCATTTGCGTGCGGATAAACTCAGGGTGCAAAACGACGTTTCGCTGCTGGCAAAGCGATCGGAGGTCATCCAACCGCTCCCAATGAATCAGGTCGTGGGTGCGTGCAATGCCTGCCGCTGCCGTTGCCGCCGAGGTGTCGTAGGGTTTGGTTTCATCGTGACGCTCTACGCAGAAAATGCCATATATCCAGCCGTCCTCGTGGCGCGTTAGACGCATGTCATACACGTTGGTGGCTGGCGGATTGTTGCCATCGGGCATGGTGACCGGCTCGTCCCAAAAGCGCCAGTTGTCGATGCCGTTAGGTGACTGTGCCACGGCAAAGAACGATTTGCGGTCGGCACCTTCCACACGCGCCACTACGGTGTATTTACCTTCGAAGAAAATAGCGCCGGCATTGAGCACCGCGTTCATCATGATGCGTTGCATCAGATAGGGGTTGTCTTGTTCATTGAAATCGTAACGCCACTCCAACGGCGTGTGCTCCGCCGTGAGAATCGGGTATTGGTATTTGGTATATATTCCGTTAAAGCCTAACCCCGTCCCTTCCCTGAAAGGAAGGGTGACGGGTTCGTTAGGACGGGAGAGCAGCGCTTCGTGTGCAGCGCGGAGTTGATGTACTTTATTGGACCATTGTTCCATTTGCATTGTATTTAGTGTTGTTACAAATTATTACCAAATGACCGTTCTCCAACACCTTGTATGCGTTTGTACATGTGTCAGGCACTTTATCCAAGGCGGTAGCAGGATCAGTAAGAAGTCATGAAGCGAATGAAATCGTCCGCTTCGGGGTGACCCGGTATGGGCACATAATAATGCGTAGGAATATCCCATGCGTTGCGCCATACCAGTACGTACTCGACCGGATATTCGCGCAGGAGTGGCAAGAGAACGGAGGTGTACCACTGCGGGCACCGGATACCCTCGTTGCCCGTCTCGGTGAATGCCAACCGTTTGCCGCGCTCCTGCGCCAGAGCGTAGGCTGCTCCTAATTGGCGGTGGGCACGATGCAGGTAGTCGGCAGTGCCCTCCGCTCCTCCGAAATGGTAGCAGTCGGTGCCGATGATGTCCACATACTCGTCGCCCGGATACCATTCTCTTGTCTCGCGCAACGCCCCTTCCGGCGTGTTGTCATAAAGAGTCAGTCTGTCGGGCGAATAAGCCCAGTCGGCGCGTACTCCCACGCTGTCGAACACGTGTCGCGTCCATGCCCAGAGCGCCTTGTATTCGTCCGCTGAGGCGAAGTCCCGACACCACCAGAACCAGTTGCCGCTCTGCTCATGCCAGGCTCGGAGAATCAGTTGTCCTTCTGCTGTTTGCAGGTCACTGATACGCCTCGCCATCTGTGCTGTGCGGACAAGCCAGCATGCCAGCGTATCGTGTACAGCCGAGCCGGGGCGAAGTGCCTCGCTCAAACAGGACGTGGTGTCCCACGAGTTGCCGAGTGTCAACGGGTTGCGCATATGGAAACTGAGCGTCACCTTGCCGCCACGCAGGAACTGACGACGGCTCTCCTCAAGCATGCGGTTGAAGGGTACGGAGTCCAGATTGCGCGACCGGCACAGTTCGGCTCCTCCCAAGTCGAAACCAATGAGGTCGGGCATGTGACCGGTCAGGTCGCACACCGAAGAGCGCGTGTCGTTGTATGTACTGTCCGCAAGACGCTGCCAGTCGTGACCGTAAACGACATCGTCCTGATGCCCGAACAGACAACGCTGTTGAGGCGTATTGCAGGCCACCAGACCCAGCAAGGGGAGTGTAAGTAGCAGTTTGTTCATAATTCGTAATTTAATGCAGTTCGAATATCCGCGAGGAGTAGTCTTGGCCGTAGTCGGCAGAGAGAGGGATTGGCAATCCCACGGACATGAGAAAAGCACCGGTGAACTGCTTGCCGTGGAGGGCACACGGCTCTTTGCCCGTCTGCACATTGCGCTCGGTGAGCGTGTAGGTGCGTGCCGGGTCCAGTCCCGCCAAGCGGATGGCGGGACGTGCCTGTTTCATGAAATTGTTCCACGAATAGGCAAACAGGATGGCATGCGTCTTGTCGTTGTCCACATACATGAGTGCGGCAGTATGTTGCTGTGCAGACGAGGATGTATGTTCGTAGGGAGACACCAGACGGTAGAGGTTGCCCAACTGAATGAGTTCGCGTAACTCTTTGTAATCGGCAAAAGCAGTGGTGCACTGCGCCCGTTCCTCGTCGGTCATATGCGCGGGCTGAAGCTCCATACCGAGACGCCCGGACATCGCTACATCGCAGCGGAACTTAATCGGCGTGACACGTCCCGTCATCAAGTAGGGCGAACCGCCAATGTGTTGCGCCATGGCGTTCGACGGGAAGAAATACGACGTGCCCCACTGTATGAAGATACGCTGGAGGGCGTCGTTGTTGTCTGATACCCAGAACTCGTCGAAATACGGCATCAGACCGTAGTTGGCGCGTCCCCCGCCCGAGGCGCAGTTCTTGATGACCACGTTCGGGTATTTGGCACGAATGCGCTCCAGCGTCTTCAATAGCCCCAGATGATAGTCCACATACAGGTTGTTCTGCCTGTCTGCGGGCAGATAGGTGGAACCGCAGTTTTGGATAGAGGCGTTGGCGTCCCATTTGATGTAAGAGATATACGGGTTACGGGAAAGCAGGGTGTCTATCATGTTGAAAACAAAATCCTGCACTTTGGGATTGGTCATGTCCAGCACGAGTTGTGTGCCTCCGCGTCCCAGTTTGAGGTCACGCCCCTTGACCTGAAGCGCCCATTCGGGATGATTCTCGTACAGTTCGCTGCGGGTGTTCACCGCCTCGGGTTCCACCCAGATGCCGAACCGTATATGTCGCTGCCCCGCTGCATCAGTCAGGGCCTTCAGACCGTTGGGCAGTTTGCGGGTATCGACCACCCAGTCGCCTAATGCCGCATCGTCGCTGTTACGCCGGTACTTGCCGCCAAACCAGCCATCGTCCATGACGAACAGCTCGCCGCCAAACGCCGCAATATCATCCATCATGTCCGTAATCCGCTGCTCGGTGATGTCGAAATAGATTCCTTCCCAACTGTTGAGCAGAATGTCGCGTGTCGTGTTGCCGTTATGTAGCATGCCCTCCGTGCGTGCCCATCGGTGGAAAGCGCGACTAACGCCGCCCATCCCTTCTGTACTATATGTCAGTGCCATGTGAGGTGTAGTGAACACCTGCCGCGGTTCCAGCACATAGGCAGACGACTGCGGGTCGATGCCCGCATACAGGTGGAAGCCGCACTCGTCGGCTGCGTTCAGTCGTATCTCATAATTGCCGCTCCAGCACAATGCTGCGCCGATGACGCGCCCGTCGTTCTCGTGCGGGTACCCGTCAAGCGAAATCATCACCGCAGGCGCATCCAGGTGGGCGTTGCGCGCTCCATCGGTGTTGCGGATAACCTTTTCTCCGCGTGTGAGTCGCTCTGTTACAGGTATGGCTTCCGCCGCCCAATTGCCATGTAGGTGGGTGATCCAAATGTCGCCCTGAGGAAGAGGCAAGTAGCCGCTATCGTACCGCCGCAAGATGACGGGTTTCTTTTCGTGGTGCTCTATCTCGGTCCACGTCTCGATGAT
>CAMOMF010000073.1 GCA_946619625.1 uncultured Bacteroidales bacterium | reverse complement strand
TGGCTATGGGTGCCGGTCTCGGTGCTGGCATTGGCATGGGCGGACAATTTTCTCAATTGACGCAAAACATCAATACCAATCCTACGACTCCGCCACCTATTCCACAACAGGCCACATACTACTTATACATTAATAGTCAGCAATTACCCAATCAAACACTACAGTCTATTGCTGCTATGGTTCAGCAGGGGACTGTCAATGCAGATACTCTTGTCTGGAAAGCGGGTATGCCGAACTGGTTGCCATTGGCTCAAGTGCCCGAATTGGCCGGAATTGCAATTCAACAAACACCTCCTCCTGTTCCACCTCAAAAATGATACTGACATGAAAAAGACTATTCTTATATTTGGAGGCTTAGCCTTCGTCATCAATATTCTCTTGGGATTACTACTGTCCAAGTATTCTAATTTTAATATGGGCGTGAACTGTGGAGTGATTGCATTGAACACGGCATTGTTGTACGCCTTATATCAATTCAATATGCGCGATGCTTTCCGCATTTCACTATCATTCCTCTTTGGCATCGTTGGTGTAATAGAATTGTTGCTCGCCTGCTTCATGCCTCAATACGCACAAGACAATGGTAGTCTCATAGCCATTATACTAATCCTATTTACAAAGATATTGATATTGACAATAACAAACAATAGTTCTAACAAAAAAAATGGGAAATATGAATTATCAAAAAGATGACAAAATCCGCGTAAACATGAGTGCTGCTATTTCTGGCACATTTATCGCTTACGACGATAAAGATTCTAGTTATGCAAAAGTTCAGTTTGAAGGAATTACAGAGACGGTATCGGTTCCTTTAGATTCAATTTCGTTAGAGAATTATACAAATGGAGTAGATGATGAGATGTCCTTGCAATTGTCAAACGAATCAAAAAAGGAACTAGAACGACAAATGCAATTAATAAACTTTTCTCCGAAAGGTCGACAATGATTTGTCCTAACTGCGGAGCGGAGATGGAGCAACATACTATTACGTACGTCTGCTCCTATTGTGGCCATATTTCTCAAAAAGAGGGATGCGGTGGTATGTATTTGCAGAAAATTGATCGTGCCGACTTGTATGAATATATAAGAAATAATATATCGTATATTCAGTCATATCCAAGTCTCGTTACCATCAAGCAAGACAGAACTTCATACGTAATAAAATGCTCAAAAGCGTTCCATCCACTTGATAATGAATATCGCATATATCCTAAAATTGAACTGAAATGGAAGGCTCTTGTTGCTAAAGACACATTTAAGCTGGTTTTAGTTGTAAAAGGAATCCAATCCACCCAAAATCATATAGTTATTACATTAGATAACGATAGTACTATTATATTGCGTAGAAATCTATATGATGAATATGCAGTTTCACTTAATGATTTTATATTTATATGTAATTCTGAAGAATTTATCTTTGAGCCCAATGAAATGTTCAAATATTTTGAATTTCGTACATACTCTCATCGTTTTTTTAATTTTATCTTTGATAGAACAAAATATGTTTATTCTGTGAATCAAAAATTATTAACTGATTAAAATAATTAAAATCATGAAAAAATTAATTGAAAGAAAAGAAGACAAGTTCCATAACAAACTTGAGTTTGTAACCGAAAAGACCACATTGTGGTCAGGATCGAAGTTGTATGACTATGGGTTGTCATGGCAACGAAATGACATAAAGGCAAATTTTCGGTATTGGTCAACGCCTGATGGAGATACAATCATGTTAGACCTTGACTACGGGGGTCCAGATTGGCTATTTTTAAGAGATGGAGATATTGTTATTCGTATTAATAATGCAAAAAACATTGTATTAAAACCGTCAGGTGAGAATGCAGATGTTAGTTCCAATGAAGGTCATAAAATAATCTGTCGTGAGGTATTGTATTATGAAATGAGTTCCGATGATTTTAAAGATCTTTGCGATGCGACAACTATTGAGTTCCAAATAACAGGTCGGACGAGTTTTGTAAATGGTAGGGCAGATAATTTACAAACAATCGCACGAGTATTGTATGATAGTTTATTCGAGCCCAAATATGACACCAAAGCCTTAGAGGAAAAGATGAGGGATGAAAGGGGAATATTAAAGTCGATGATTTTTGCCGTCCCAGCTTCATGTGCTTGCGGCATTATGATGGGCAACGCTATTTATTATTTGTGGTTGTATTTGATTGGAGATGAATATTATAGTAAGTATGGTTGGGGTATATCAGAAGACCTTGATTGGATAATTTTATTCATATGTGTTACCATATTATTTTTTGTTATAAACCATTTTCTTCCCTACCAGAAAAAATATAAATGGATACCATATGCAATAGCAATTATGAGTGCGATAATTTGTAAATGAGTGGGGATTGTGTCGTAACTCGAAAAGCCGCAAAAGTGAGTAGAGAATAATTATTAAATCAGCATTAATATGGAACAAATAGATAATGCTTTATCGTTGATGGAGCGAATGAATGCAAATGATAAAAAAGCTCAAGAACGAAGAGCAAAGCGAATACGGGAATACCAACAAGGGAAACCATCAAGAGATTATTATAAAGGTTTAGCATTTAAGAACCTAAATGAGTGCATCAGGGGATGCGATTGCAAACATGAATTGTTCGTCTACATGATGAGTGGACGAATTATGGACTATTTCATACCGGAAGAATGGTTGGAGATACATGACACTATAACAAATCTTTTATCTGATAAAGGCTATTTTGGCCAATATTGTATAAACCAAGGCTTGAAGAGAGAATGAAATAATCTTTTCGGCATCAGGAGGCAGGTGACATTTTTTTGCCACCTGCTTTTGTACTTTTCGAAACCCTCCACTAGAGTACAGGTAGGTACAAATATCAAGGGCTGCAACATTACCATTGCAGCCCTTGTTGTGTGGTTTGGTACAATGCTACTGTTGTCGACATGGGGACGTATCGACATAACGACATGGGAAGGGTAGTCAAAAGATAGTGTAGTTGTATTTTTTTTTACATTTTTTTTACCAAAACGCTTGCATATGTCAAAAAAAAGTAGTATCTTTGCTCGCTCGTAGCAAATAGCATTATGATATTATTATGATATTATTATGTTATTATTATGTTATTATTAGGATATTATTATGTTATTATTAAGATATAAAGCATACAACTATGGCACATGATGTAAATGAAAGCACCGTGAAAGAAGTTCACGGAGCAGTAGAAAAAGGTGGTTCAATCAGTAGAGTCAAGACGTTCCGTGATGCAAACGGAAAACCGATTGGTAAAGGCCCACAGGAGCGATACACCCGTAGAGAGCGCAACTACAACAAACACCCGCAAACAGCTAACGAAAAAGCACACCAGTCGCTCTGGAGTGCTATATGCGCACAGGCTAAACAGGAACTCGCCGACCCCGACAAAAGGGCTGCATGGCAGCTGCGTTTCAACGAACAGCTCACTCACGCTACGGCCGACACGCCCGAACAACCCGTAGGCGGAGCACGCAAGATCTATCGCCGCTTTGACGCTTTCGTCCGCAGCGTTATCTACCGCCAACTCAGCGCGCAACACTAAGCCTAATCGGCTCCCTCTGCTTTCATCTTTGAGCGCAGCGGTCTTTCGACTTTTAGCATAGCGGTCTTGCTACTCTCTTGGGACGGTCTTCGCACAGCGTAGCAGATCGTTTGTGAAGAAGCCACTCGGCTTGTGGCTTCGAGCTTGAGCGCTGCGGAAGCAGATTAAGCGAAAGCATAGAATAAATTCCGCCGAAGAAAGAACGGTCTTGGGACGATTGTCATTTTGGTCCCCTTAAGCCATTGATTATCAATCACACCTTACCCGATTTTTGACAATGCCCCCTCTTTTTTCATAAGTTATCCCACTTTTTTCTTTACTTTTTTGCCAAAATTTTTGGATTTGTCAAAAAAAAGCAGTACCTTTGCACCGCGAAATGAAAGTTAAAGCAGTTTTGCTGCAAATCAAGATATGCGAATAATAGTACAACGGTGTAGTCGCGCAGAGGTGCGAATCGAAGGACAAGTAGTTGGCAGGATAGGCAAAGGTTTCATGCTCCTTGTGGGCATAACCGATGGTGATACCACGGCAGAAGCCGATTTGCTGGCGAAGAAAGTGGCACAAATGCGCGTGTTTGAAGATGCCGAGGGAAAAATGAACCTTGGCCTCAAGGATGTCGATGGTGCCATCCTAAGCATCTCGCAGTTCACGTTATATGCGGACTGCAAGAAGGGCAATCGCCCCAGTTTCATTCGTGCTGCCCGCCCCGAGGTGGCTGAGCCCTTGTACGACTATTTCAATCAGGTTTTGCGTACGCAATATAGTCTGCACGTCGAAACAGGTCGCTTCGGCGCAGATATGAAGGTGGATTTCCTGAACGACGGCCCCGTGACCATAATCCTTGATTCCGCAGAATTGTGATTTTTAACTGAAATGATGGCTTACTAATGCTATGCCTTCATTGTTTTGTGCTCAATTATCACGCAAAAACGCAAAAAAATACATTTCACATCCTAAAAAATACCAAAAAACACCCTCAAAACACATTTTTTAACAACTTCTATTTTGTCATGTCAAATCTTTTTCGTACCTTTGCAGTCACAATCGGTGTGCGCGTATGCGTGCAGGTTTTAAGGTATTCGAACTAAACATATAAAAATATGACGAAAAGAATAACAATAATTGATTTTGTAGAGAACTACACGCACAAGTACGCCCCAAAGACCTACTTGCGCGAGAAGGTAGGGAACACTTGGGTAGAAACCAGTTTCGAGCAGACACGTCACGAAGCGTACCGTATAGGTGCGGGGTTGATGGAATTGGGACTGAAGAAAGGCGAGCGCGTTGCGCTACTGTCCGAGGCACGTAATATGTGGGTGTTTGGCGAACTGGGCATCCTGTATGCCGGAGGCGTGAATGTGCCATTGTCGCAGAAATTGGAGCCCATTGACCTGAAGTTCCGTATCCAGCACTCCGATGCCAGATATGTGATGGTCAGCGAGAACCAATTGGCAAAGATTCGCGAAATAATTGCCGACTGCCCGTTGGTGGAGAAAGTGATTGTGTTTGACAAAAACGTTGAACTGCAAGACGGTGAGATGTTCATTGGCGAGATAGAGGCAATGGGCGACAAGTTCCTGTCTGAGCACGAGGCGGATTTTGTGGCACGTTATCAATCCATAGGACCGGATGACTATGCGAACATATCTTACACGTCCGGTACGACAGCAGACCCGAAAGGTATCCTGCTGACGCACCGCAACTACACTGCCAATGTGGAGCAAGCGCATAGTGTGATTGGTGTGCCGGAAGACAGCGTGATGTTGATTATTCTGCCTATGGATCACTGCTTTGCGCACGTGGCGGGGTTCTACTTTATGATGTCTGCCGGTGGCAGTATCGCCACGGTACCGGTGGGAAAGACTGCGCTGGCATCGCTCCGCAATATCCCCATGGCTATTCAAGAGACCAAGCCTCACGTAATGCTCTCGGTTCCTGCTCTCTCGCGTAACTTCAAGAAGAACATCGAGGCTGGTATCAAGAAGAAAGGCGCAAAAGTAGAGGCGCTGTACAACTATGCCCTGAACCTGAACATCGGTTACTACAAAGAGTACTGGAACCAAGGCGGTATCTCGCAACTATGGAAACGCCCGCTGATGGCATTGTTCGACAAACTGATATTCAAAGCTGTACGTCAAGGTTTGGGTGGACGTATGATGTTCTTCGTAGGTGGCGGTGCCCTGCTTGATATAGAGTTGCAGCGCTACTACAACGCCATCGGTATCCCCGTATTCCAGGGTTACGGCCTAAGCGAGGCGACGCCAATCATTTGCGCCAACTCGGCAGGTCATGCTATCTTCGGCTCGTCCGGGCGGATTGTCAGTCCGATGGAGTGCAAGATTTGCGATGCAGATGGCAAGGAAGTGCCGACACGCACCCGCGGAGAGATTGTTATCAAGGGTGAGAACGTAATGGCAGGGTATTGGAAGAACCCCAAAGCCACGGAAGAGACCATCGTGGATGGTTGGTTGCACACCGGCGACATGGGTTATGTGGACGACCGTCACCCGGGATATCTGTGGGTGGTAGGACGATTCAAGTCACTGCTTATCAGTGCCGACGGCGAGAAATACAGTCCTGAAGGATTTGAGGACGGATTGACCGACTACTCCAAATATGTGGACAACACGATTCTGCATAACAGCCAATCGCCGTACACCATCGCACTGATTGTGCCGAACAAAGACAACCTGAAGGAGTTCGTCCGTGCCAAAGGAATGGACCCTGCCACCAAAGAGGGCAAGCAAGCCATGCTGCAAAAGATTCAGGATGAGGTGAATACCTACAAGAAAGGTGGCATCCATTATGGTCTGTTCCCCGAGCGTTGGCTGCCCGCGGCATTAGTTATCTGTGATGAACCGTGGACCGAGCAGAACCGATTGGTTAACAGTACCATGAAAGTGGTTCGTGGTAAGGTGGAGAAATACTTTGAAGACCGAATCAATTATGCCTACACCGAGGAGGGTAAGAACCTCTTCAACGAAAAGAATATTAAGGCACTGGATTGAGATGGTCGCGGCGCGATATTAACGCGATGTTAAATAATAATTATGACAGTAAAAGAAAAAATAGCAGCGTTGCGTAGCCTGATGCGTGAGCATGGGCTGTCTGCATACGTAGTGCCCGGGACGGATCCGCACGCCTCGGAATACATGGCTGCACACTGGATGGAAACGACGTGGCTGTCAGGCTTTAAGGGTGAAGCAGGTACTGTGGTGGTGACGCTGAGCGAGGCGAAACTGTTCACTGACAGCCGTTATTACCTGCAGGCGGGAATAGAGTTGCAAGGTTCAGGAATCGACCTCATGCGTGCTTCGGATATCGACTGCCCCTCTATCAACGACTGGCTGAAATCGGTGCTTGCCGAGGGGGAGCATGTGGGCGTCAATCCTGAGATGTTCTCCGTGGACGAGTACAAGAACATGCAAGACGAGCTGGCTGCTGACGGACTCGCGTTGGATAGTATGGACCTGATACGTCCGCTGTGGACCGAAGGTCGTCCCGCCATCCCGCAACACCCCCTCTACGCGTATGGGGAAGAGTTTGCGGGCGAGAGTGTGGAATCCAAACTGCATCGCATGCGTGAGCAACTGAAAAAGAAAAAGGCCGATGCGATGATTGTCTCCGCTCTGGACGAGATTGCCTGGCTGTTGAACATACGTGGTTGCGATATAGAGTACAATCCGCTTGTTATCAGTTATGTAGTGCTTGAACAAGACCGGTGTACGCTGTTCGTACTGTCGGAGAAAGTGGACGATGCTGCAGCGGAATATCTGCGAGCGCAGCATATTCAGGTAAAGGGCTACGAGGACGTGTTCACCTACATCGAGAGTCTTACAGGAACAGTCCTTTACGATGGCGCCAAGGTGAACGAAGCGCTATTCGAACATATCCGCTGCAAGGCGGTGAACGCCAAGTCGCCCATCCTGATAGACAAGAGTCACAAGAACGCCGTGGAGATTGCCGGCGAGCGCAAAGCGATGTTGCAAGACAGCGTGGCACTGACCCGTTTCTTCAAGTGGCTGGAGGAAGAGGCGTTCCGTGGCGGGCAGACGCAGACCGAATGGAGTCTGATGGAGAAACTGCACGATTATCGCATGCAAGGCGAGCACTTCGTGGAGGAAAGTTTCGGAACGATTGCAGGCTACAACGGCAATGGCGCTATCGTGCACTATGCCGCTACAGAAAACAGTTGCGCCACGGTTCGTCCCGAAGGAATGCTGCTGCTTGACTCGGGCGGTCAGTACTTGGACGGTACAACCGACATCACGCGTACCGTGTGGTTGGGTGGAGACATCCCCGCACAGGCGAAACGCGATTATACGCTGGTGCTGAAAGGGCACTTGGCATTGGGGCACGCCCGCTGGCCCCGAGGAACGCGCGGTAACCAGTTGGATGCCCTCGCCAAGCAGTTCATGTGGCAGGAGGGAATTACCTTCGGACACGGCACGGGACATGGAGTGGGGCACTTCCTTGGCTGTCATGAAGGACCGCAGAATGTGCGTACCGACATGAACCCCACCGTCTTGGAAGAGGGACAGATATGTTCGGACGAGCCGGGTATTTACCGCACCGGCAAATGGGGCATTCGCATTGAGAACCTCGTCGTGGTAGTGCCGGCAGAACGCACCGAGGCATGCACCACAGACGACCGTTTCCTTACGTGGGAGACGCTCACCTTGTGCTACTACGACACTGCGCTGATAGATATGAGCCTGATGTCGCAACAGGAGGTTGAGCAAATCAATGCGTACCACGAGCGCGTATATCGTCTCACTGCGCCGCTGCTCACTGCCGAAGAGCAAGCATGGCTGAAAAATAAATGTAAACCAATCCATCTATAAGAGATGTCAATCGAACAACAACTGACAGAGCAAGTTCGCGCCATCGTGAAAGACCTGTATGGGATGGAGGCGGACGACAAACAAATACAACTGCAAAAGACGCGACCCGAGTTTGAGGGCAATCTGACGCTGGTGGTCTTCCCCTTCGTGAAAGCGGCGCGCAAAGCCCCTGCACAAGTGGCGCAGGAGATTGGCGAGCGCCTGACAGGCGAACTGGTGTCCCGCTTCAATGCGGTGCAAGGGTTCCTCAATATGGTGATTGCCGAAGACTACTGGGTGCGTTGCCTGCAACAAATAGCAGAAAACGAGCAGTTTGGTATCACTCCCGTCACCGACCAAAGCAAGTTGATGATGGTGGAGTATAGTTCGCCTAACACCAACAAACCCCTGCACTTGGGGCACGTACGCAATAACCTGTTGGGTTGGTCCATTGCCAAGATTCAAGAGGCAAACGGATGGAAAGTGGTGAAAACCAATATCGTCAACGACCGCGGTATCCATATCTGCAAATCCATGCTGGCATGGCTGCGTTTTGGCAACGGCGAGACACCCGAATCGTCCGGCAAGAAAGGTGACCACCTGATAGGCGACTACTACGTGCGTTTTGACAAGGAGTACCGCAAGCAGGTGGCAGATCTGGTGGCGGGCGGCATGGACGAGGACACCGCCAAGAAGGAGGCTCCACTCATGAAAGAGGCGCAGGCGATGCTGCTGAAATGGGAACAGAACGACCCCGAGGAACGCGC
>CAMOMF010000072.1 GCA_946619625.1 uncultured Bacteroidales bacterium | reverse complement strand
GGGTGGACGACAAAGGCGAAGTACAGGTGAACCGTGGTTTCCGTGTGCAGATGAACTCTGCCATTGGTCCCTACAAAGGCGGTATCCGTTTCCACGCCAGCGTCAACCTTAGTATCATGAAGTTCCTCGCTTTCGAGCAAACGTTCAAGAATGCACTTACCACGTTGCCGATGGGTGGAGCAAAAGGCGGCTCTGATTTCAATCCGCGTGGCAAGTCCGACGCAGAAGTGATGCGTTTCTGTCAATCCTTTATGACTGAACTGCAGCGCCATATAGGGCAGGATACCGATGTCCCTGCCGGTGACATAGGTGTAGGCGGACGCGAGATAGGTTTCCTTTTCGGGCAATACAAACGCATCCGCGACGAATGGACAGGTACACTCACAGGCAAATCCCTCTATTGGGGTGGCAGTCTGATGCGCCCCGAAGCGACCGGTTATGGTGCCTGCTATTTTGCAGAGGCGATGCTGGCTACACGTGGTCTGTCTTTCAAGGACCATACAGTCTGCATCTCCGGCTCGGGCAATGTGGCGCAGTATGCTGCACAGAAAGCGATGCGTCTCGGCGCCAAAGTGGTCACTCTGTCCGACTCCGACGGCTTTATCTATGATGCCGAAGGTCTTACGGAGGAGAAACTGCAGTACGTCTTCATGCTGAAAAACGTCTATCGTGGACGTATTCGCGAGTATGCTGAGCAATTCCCGACGGCACAATATTTCCCGCACGAGCGTCCCTGGCGTATCCAGTGCGATATAGCCATGCCCTGCGCCACACAGAACGAGATTGACGCAGCCGATGCTGCTCATCTGTTGGAAAATGGATGCATATGCGTATGCGAGGGAGCCAACATGCCTACTACGCCTGAGGCGATTGCACTCTTCCATAAGGCTCGTATCCTCTATAGCCCGGGCAAAGCATCCAATGCGGGTGGCGTGGCTACTTCGGGGCTGGAGATGACGCAGAACTCCATCCGTCAGAGTTGGACGGCGGAAGAAGTGGATGCCCACCTCCGCCGAATCATGGCGGATATCCACGCTGCTTGCCTCAAGTATGGTACCGAGGAGGATGGCTACATCAACTACGTCCGCGGTGCCAACATTGCAGGCTTTATCAAGGTGGCAAATGCCATGCTTGAACAAGGAATTTGCTAAACTTGTAAAAAAAAATAGCCTTTTTTCTTGCATATATCAAAAAAAAGTTGTAACTTTGCAGGCTATTTTAGGTTAAATGGTATGAGAACCGTTCTCGTACGATGTAAAACAAACTGGAAATGAAGAAAATACATACCTTGCTTATCGGTATGCTCCTGTTAGGGGCACTTTCGTCATGTACATCTCAGAAGAAGATGGCTTATGTTCGTGAGATAACATCCGCCTCTGCGGACTCTATCAATGCCACGTTCCAAGCGCAGCGCGAGGCGCATATCGTCTGTGGCGATATGCTTACCATTACGGTCAATGCACTTGACTTGGAGGCGGTGGAGACGTTCAACATGCCCCTCTATTCTCCCGGGCAGGTGGGTACAGACCGCGTGTATTCATCCTACCAACTGCAGACCTACACGGTGGACAAGGACGGATGTATCAATTTCCCGACGTTGGGCAAAGTGCATGTTGAGGGCAAAACGGTTTCCGAACTGAAGGATACCCTTACCTTTGAGATATCCAAGTCGGTGAAGGACCCGATTGTGAACATCCATTTTGCTAATTTCCAGGTTACAGTTTTGGGTGAAGTGGCTCGCCCTGGAAGATTTACTGTCGCAAACGAACGCATCACGATTCTGGATGCGCTTGGTCTTGCCGGAGACATGACGCCCTACGGCAAACGTGAGAATATCCTCGTGGCACGCGAATCCAATGGCAAGATGCAGTTCGAGCGACTCAATATCAATAATGCCTCTATCTTCTCTTCGCCTTTCTTCTACCTTCAGCAGAACGATGTGGTCTATGTAGAGCCGAATGGCGTACGGGCTGTCAATTCGCAGAATATCTCACTCTACCTGTCAATGATTACCACCCTTGGTTCTATGGCTACGGTTATTGTTTCTGTAGTGAACACCACAGAATTGATGAAGGCTAGGAATAAGAATTAGTAAATAATTAACGATTATCTCATCTCCATGGATCAGAATATCAATAATATACCTCAAGAAGAGCAGTCGATTGACATCATTAAAATTCTTATTGCTTGCCTCCGTCATTGGTGGTGGTTTGCTATTTCTGTAGTCGTTTGTCTTGCCGTTGCATTTATTTATGTCAAGCGCCAAAACCCGCAGTATGCAGTGTCCGGCTCTATCATGCTACGCAACGACCAGGGCAATGGTCCCATGTTCCAATCCGAGATGATGGACCTCATGGGGTATGCCGGCAACAAGTTCGTCTTGGATGAAGTGGCAATACTCAGTTCCTACGACCTCATGGAGCAGACCGTGCGAGCACTGAATCTGCAAACGTCCTACCACAAGAAGCAGGGACTCCGTTGGCGCGGTCAGTACCCCACACCCGATATTGCAGTCAGTTATCCGCCTCAGTATTTGGATACCATGAAGGCGGGGGTGTTCATTGAGGTCAAACGAACTGAAACGGCATACGAACTGAAGGTATATAACCGTAAGGAAGAAAGCGAACATTCGCTTGCATCGCTTGCCGAGCCGGTGGAAACTTGTGCCGGACTTATTACGTTCATGGAGATTCATCCCCTCGAACCCGGGGACAAGATGCATATCTCCACCTCTCCGATTCCCAGTGCTACCGATTCGTACAGATCACAAATATCCTGTGAAGCGGTTAACCAGAAGATGGGTAGTAATGTCATCAATATCACCTGCACGTCTGATGTTCCACAACGAGCGATTGATGTCATTTCCAAGTTGGTGGAACTCTACAACATGGACGCAGTGCTGGATAAAAATATCCTTGCGTCTAATACCGCAGAGTTTATCAATGACCGTCTGAATATCATCACTCTTGAATTGGATACGGTGGAACGTGCAGTCGAGTCGTATATGAAGGAAAACGGTCTCACGGATATCGATGCGGAGTTGCATTTGGCGCTTACTACCAAAGAGGCTTACCAGCGTCAACAGACCGAGTACGAGATGCAAATCAACTTGCTGAATTACATTCAGGAATACCTTTCGGATGAGAAGAATATTCATAATCTGATTCCTGGCAATCTGGGTATTAACGACCAATCGCTTACCGCCCTCATGCACGAGTACAATGCGTTGTTGCTCAGCCGTATGAAAATCACTCGTTCTGCAACTGAAGACAACCCTAAACTCAATCAGGTGGATGAGCAGTTGGCACAACTGCGTAGCGGTATTATCAATTCTATCAAGAACAACAAAGCGGGACTCATCATCTCTAAGAATGATATCACCCGCAAGGACGAGCAGTACAATACCATTATTCGCCAAGTTCCCGCTAAGGAGCGCAGATACATGGAAATCAAACGCCAGCAGGAGATAAAGGAGAAACTCTTCATCTATCTTTATGAAAAACGTGAGGAAAACGCCCTCACTCTGGCTTCTACGGTCATGCCGGCGAAAGTGGTGGACAAACCGCGTTCTTCATCTGTTCCCGTTGCACCGCGCAAGTCGATGATTATGCTGGTCGCTTTAATCATGGGCTTTGCTATTCCATTTGCAATTATCTTCTTGTTAGACTATTTCAATCACCAGATTACGGATCGCCGCGAGTTCCAACAAGTGGTGAAAGCACCGTTTCTTGGCGAAATC
>CAMOMF010000071.1 GCA_946619625.1 uncultured Bacteroidales bacterium | reverse complement strand
TGATTGACCGCTTCCTGTAACAATATGGATGGGTATGTATCTGTCATTCTGATAGCTTTTATCTATTCTACTCCACTCTATCTCTTTCATTCTGACTTTGTTATGCCCACTCTTCAACATCCACGCCTATGCGCACATTACGCACTATAACAAAATCGGGTGCAAAGTTACAAAATTTTTCTGAAATATGCAAATAAAAAGCAAAAAAAATGAGGTTTTAGGCGATTATTGGCATATTAAAAAAATCAAAATTTTGCACTTGCACCCTCAAAAAGCATATACGAGAGACAACCGAGAGACAACCGAGAGATGAGCGAGAGAAGGGTAAAGTGAAATTTTAGGAATTTTTCACCTTAACCTTTTCACATTTCCAACGGCTGATTCGCATTATTCATAGTACTCTATTTGCAGTTCATCCGTGACGATGAGGTCATCGTGGAAATGGTCGTCATAGGAATAGATAATGGTGAGTCCGCGATAGGCTACGGGTACTTTCAGGGTGTCAAGCAAGTGCCAACGCGGACGTCCAAAATCGTAGGATGCACGGTCAAGAAGGAGGCGGTTGGATGTCCAATCGAACAAGTAATAACCGCCTCCTATGCATTGTTCACCCGGCATGAGCAAGTTTTTGTGCTGATTGACCATGCCCAAACGCAAGTAACCGTCCATAGTTATGATGAATTTCGGGAGTGTCATGTGGAAACTATGACTATCGTATCATACGTCCGAGTACATTGTAGGTGTGCCCGTTCCGCGTGATAAGGAGTTGACCTTGATAAAGCATTTTGCGCGGATTGGAAAGAGTTTCAGGTAGATTTTCCAATGCGTCTGCACCGTTAATAGCTATCGGACCGTCATATACAAACTCGTATCGCACCTCGTTCTCGCAGACAATCCAACCCTCAATATGGTAGCCGGCTTCGGTTTTTCGGATTGTGAACTCCTGATCGTAGGCGTATTCATAGTCCAGTTCGTTTGGACTGAGTTGCACATAGGTGTAGTCACCCACATTGAAGTTGTACAACGAATACTCACCGCTGAGGTCACCCTGTACAGATGCATACATATCCAGCCAAACGGTCGGATACACCTCTGCAGGTGCCAACGAAAGCCAATAACTATAGTGGCCCGGCTCAGAGAAAGTGGTGTCCTCCGAGTAATCTGCCGCCTCGACTGTCACTGCCGTAAAACGAACCGTGTCGCTCACCTCGCCTGATATATCACCGGGGTTTTCCGTGAAATACACCTCAACGCTGAAGCAACGGAGTTGGTTGGCACATGTGATCGTCACCGAGTCGTTGTCAATATTCTTAATGGTCAAGACAGGCTCGCCTGTGGTGTCATCGTAAGCGTCTGACAAATAATCAATTGTGCCATAGTCGGATTCGGCAGAAAAATTCTTCTTTACCCAACCGTTGATGGCGACACCTTTGATGCTGTCGGCGCAACTGATGGTCATGCTGCCGCCTGCCAGACAGGCAAAATAGGTTTGCCCGACATTGTTCCACTCGTGCGTGGCAGGATATGCCGATCCATACGACACCGAGATGCTCACGCCCTGCGTTTGGAAGGTGTATGCCGTTTTGTTTATAACGGTGTCAGGAGCAGAAATAATAATTGGTGTTTCCTTGGCTAAAAGCCCTTGTACCGCCATACATACTATGGCAAAAATTGTCATTATTCTATTCATAAGAATCGTATTTAAAGTTCCATTATTTTTACACTTTTCGTAAATTTGAGCGCAAAGGTACAACTTATTTTTGACATATGCAAATTTTTCTACGTTTTTTTTGAAAAAAATATGTAGCGGAGCAGGTGTGAAGAGAGTATGAAGCCCGTTCGAAGGCCGTTCGAAAAATGTTTAACGAATTTTGCCCCTTATCCACTAACAAAAACAGTGCAGTTTATCACCTTTTTTGCACTTTTTTTGGCAAAACTCTTGCATATATCAAAAAAAAGCAGTAACTTTGCACCCGCAAATGTGCCGAGCACATTGTATTCAACTAAACACACCATGATACATATGAAGAAATTAGCGACTTTAGTTATGGCAGTTGCCCTGCTGACTGCCTGCGTTGGAAATGCAGAACTGAAAAAAATAGCAGTTGGCGAGCCTATTTTACCTATTCATTACCAAGGCGATACGATGACCGTCTATCTGACCGACTATCTGCCGAGTGTCGATTTGAGCAAAGTCGGCAATTATGCCGTGGACAACGGTTACGAACTCGTGGGAATCACCACTGACAGCCTGCTACTTTGCGGAACAGGCGACAACGTGGGATTGCTTCATGTAGGTAACAACCGCAAGGGGGTAGTCATCCCCATCCTACCCAAAGGCAAAGCGGCAGCAACAGTGGACGCAACATACAATTATAATGACAATGTGGTCCTCCATAGTAAAGAGCCGGTTTGTCTGGTCGGTTTGGTGCAGAACACCCTCGTCAGGCACATACAGGCCTCTGAAGACAGCACCACATTCACCCTCGATATTCACAAAATCCCGCAGATAAAAGGGCGCAGCTACCTGCGATTCTATGCATGGAACGAGCACGGGCTTCAGGCCGATATGTTGTTCCCCTTGCAGGACGGTCTCCCCGTCACCTTCTCGGGTCAGCTGAACCGCCACGACCCGCAAGCACAGGTACTATATAGTATTCTCATTGACCGTTTCTACAACGGCAATCCTGACAACGATGCACCGCTGAACCGTCCTGACGTAGATCCGCGTGTAGATTATCAAGGTGGTGATTTAGCGGGTATTACGCAGAAAATCGAAAGCGGTTTCTTTAACGATTTAGGCATCAACACCATTTGGATATCGCCTATCACGCAGAACCCAACCGATGCGTGGGGGCAGTACCACGACCCCGACACGCGCTTCTCGGGATACCACGGGTACTGGCCAATCTTCAATACCAAGATAGACGACCGCATGGGCACAGATGAGGAACTGCGCAAACTACTCGCCACAGCCCACGAACATCAGATCAACGTCATTCTGGACTATGTAGCAAACCACATGCATATCAACTCCCCCACTCTGCAGGCACATCCCGACTGGATTACCGACAGTATTTTGCCCGATGGAAGACGTAATTTCGAACTATGGGACGAAGCACGCCTCACCACTTGGTTTGACAAACATATTCCCACCCTTGACCTTGAGCGCGAAGAGGTGTGTGACGCTATGACTGATACCGCCCTCTATTGGATCGAGAACTACGACTTTGACGGCTACAGGCACGATGCCTGCAAGCATATACCCCTCAACTATTGGCGCATGTTTACGCGCAAAATGAAAACGCGCTATCCCGACCGCGCCCTTTGGATGATCGGCGAAACCTACGGCAACAGCGAACTGATTGGTTCGTATGTTAAATCAGGCATGCTGAATGCACAGTTCGATTTCAATATTTACCACACCGCTATCGACGTGTTTGGCAAAGAAGGGCAGTCCATGAAGTCGTTGGCGAACACTATTAACGAGTCGCTTTCCGCATACGGCATGCACCACACCATGGGCAACATTTCAGGCAACCACGACAAAACCCGTTTCATCTCACTTGCCGGAGGTGCCGTTAGTTGGGATGAGGACGACAAGGCGGCTGGCTGGCATCGCGATATCGGTGTGACTGCCGATGGCGACCCCGATAAGGAATTTGACGCCTATCGAAAAGCCCTGCTCCTCGAAGCCCTGAACTTCACTATCCCGGGTGTGCCCTGTATCTATCAAGGGGATGAGTATGGTCAATGCGGCGCGAATGACCCTGACAACCGTAGAATGATGCGTTTCGATGGGTACTCCAAGTACGAAACGTTGTTCCGCAAACTCGTATCGGAACTCTGTATAGTCCGCCGAAACAACATGCCATTGCTCTATGGTGACTACAAACAGGAATATGTGGACGACGATGTTTTGGCTTTCAGCAGAACCTACTTGGACAGGACTGTTATGGTTGCGCTCAACAAAAGCGACAAATATGTAACCGTTCCGGTCAATGTCAGAGGGACTTCATTAAGAGTGACCCCGTACGGCTACACCATCATTCTGGACAGCAACACTTCCAATCCCCTCTACATTTGGGACTAACGTTCACTACCCCTTTGTTTTCCACATTTACTCTGGATTTTCTCAATACGACCTCTGAAATATAGCAAACGAAAGATATGAAAAAAATATTTGTTATTGCATTAGGATTGTGCGTTCTGGCAGGCTGCCAAAGACCGAAGGTGTATACCGAACCATTTGCGAAAGGAGCCGATGTGGGCTGGCTTTCCGAGATGGAACACGACAGCATGCTCTTCTACAACCAAGCGGGCGAGCAAGCTGACTGCATCGATGTACTGAAAGAGATTGGCTGCGATGCCATTCGTCTGCGTGTATGGGTGAACCACTCCACCGGTTGGAGCAACCTGCCTGACGTGCTGGCATTGGCTTGGCGCGCCAAACATGCAGGAATGCGCCTGATGATTGACCTGCACTACAGCGATTTCTTCGCCGATCCACAAAGGCAAGACATTCCTGCCTACTGGAAGGACCTGAACCTTAACGAGATGTGTATTGCAGTGGGCGCACATACCGTGGATGTGCTTCAGACGCTGAAAGATGCCAACATCGAGCCTAATTGGGTGCAGATAGGCAACGAAACCACCAATGGCATGTTGTGGCCCATGGGACAGATATCCGACACTTCCGACATGCGCCAATGGGAACGCTATGCACGCTTGAGCAATGCAGGATATGAGGCTGCCAAGCAGGTCTTCCCTGACATCACCTGTGTCGTGCACGTGGACAATGCTTTTCTCCCACGAGTCAACTGGTATAGTCGATTCAAAGCTGCCGGTGGCAAGTGGGATATGATCGGACTCAGTCACTACCCTTTCACACAGGACACTATTGCGCCTACCGTCATGAACGACCTCTGTGTAGCAGATATTCGTCAACTGCACAACAAATTCGGCTCACCGGTCATGCTGTCTGAGATTGGCATCGCTTCATGGTTACCCGAAGAATCGGAAGCGTGTATTCGCGATTTCCGCAGCAAAACGGACGATTTGGATGGCTATGTGGGCGTGTTCTACTGGGAACCGGAAGTATACGACAATTGGCGTCCGGCTGAGTATGAACCATTGGGTTGGGGCAGTTACAGCATGGGCCCTTTCCAGGACGGCAG
>CAMOMF010000070.1 GCA_946619625.1 uncultured Bacteroidales bacterium | reverse complement strand
GGTCCTGGATGATGGTTTTCTTCTCTTTGCCAATCTCCACCACGTCCTTGAAACGTTTGTTGAGGAAGTAAATCTGCAGGTTGAACGACCAACGGTTCATGTCGGCATAAAAGTCCTCCAGATAAGGGTTGTAGTCCACACTCTCAAAGCGCGGGGTCCAGTTGTAATGCCCGGCGAGCATGTTGGTCAGAGTGGTTTTTCCGGCTCCGATATTTCCGGCAATTGCTATATGCATATGTGGTAAGTTGTTAAATGGTTAAATGGTTAGTTGTTAAATTGTTATTGTTCTCTTAGGCACAAGGACCTGCGTTCCTCGGTAGTTTCTACAGACGAGAACAGGCCGAACAGTTCAGCATCAATGCGGTCGATTATTTTCCCGAAGTCAGCGGGGTTGTGCTCAAAATCCATGCCGTCAGACTCGATGACCAGCACCTTGCCCTTGTAGCGTCGGAAGATAAAATCCTCGTACCGCTCGTTCAGTCCCTTGAGGTACTCCAATTGCATGGTCTGCTCGTACTCGCGACCGCGCTTCTGGATCTGCCGGACCAGTTCGGGAACAGACTTGCGCAGATAAATCAACAGGTCGGGGTACTTGGTGACACGAACCATGAGGTCGAACAACTCCATGTAGGTCTTGAAGTCGGTCTCGGAGAGATTGCCCTGCCGGTAGTTGTTCTCCACAAAGACATAAACGCCCTCAAAGATAGAGCGGTCCTGTATGATGGTGTGGTCGGCTTTTGCCACCTCCAGCACATCGCGGAAACGCTCCTTCAGGAAGAACACCTCCATGGCAAAAGACCAGCGTTTGATGTCGCTGTAGTAGTCCTCCATATAGGGATTGTTCACAACGGGTTCCAGACGTTTCTCCCAGCCGTAATGGGCTGCGAGCATGTTGGTAAGGGTAGTCTTACCGGCTCCGATATTTCCGGCAACTGCTATGTGCATCTATTTTGTTTGAGATTGTTTGAGTAACTGTGCCGCCACGGCATCGGTGACCTTTCTCCGGAGGGTGTTCACCCCGCCTTTGTCGTAGGGATGGACGCGGTTCGTCAGCAGGATGACGGCAATCTTGTTCTCGGGGTCAAGCACCATCGCCGTGCCGGTATAACCCGTGTGGCAGACGGTCTCGGGGGACAGCAGTGACCCGCGGGCAGCATTGTAATCCGACAGCATATCCCACGCCAAGGCGCGTCCGAAAGGTTCATATCCCTTGGGGATGGCAAGCATCAGTTCCAGTGTCTCCCGCGAGAAAGGTGCATGTTTGCATTTCTTGTCGTCCGGCATGCGGAACATCCATATTGCCAATTTTGCCAGGTCTTTTGCCGGTGCAAACACGCCGGCATTGCCGCTCACCCCACTGTTCATCACTCGCGCCAAGGGGTCATGAACGACTCCGTTCAGGCAGGTACTGTCGGCTTGTATCTCTGTGGGGGCGATGCGTTTGCTCGGACCGGGGCAATAACCTGTATGCGTCATTTTCAGCGGACCAAAGACGCGCTCTTCTGCAAGGCGGTCCAACGTCTTGCCGGTGATTGCCTCCATCACATATTGCAGGGTGATGAAGTTCAGACAACTATAACGGAACTCCGTACGCGGTGCACTCATGCGCTTGCAGTGGCACACGTGCTCCAAAAGCAGCTGTTTCTTCTCCGCCTTGGAGACATCAGGATGGTCTGCCAACAGCGTTTTCCATTGGGCATAGGCGGGCAGTCCGGACACATGGGTCAGCAGGTCACGCACAGTGGCGTCACCTTCGTATTCAGGCAGATACATGCTTACCTTGGCATCCGGATCCAACAGCCCGTCGTCCACCAACGACATCGCAGTCATGCCCGGCCCGACCACTTTGCTGAGCGATGCAAAGTCGAAAATAGTGCCGGGTTTCATCTTGGCTTTTTTGGGGTGCACCTGTCGATAACCGTATGCTCGGTTGCAGAGGATTTGGTCGCCTTGGACCACGCACAGCACGGCACCGGGAATCGTCCCTTCCGCCACCGCAGCGTTAATCAGCGAGTCCGCACGGGAAAAAACGACATCCTGCCCATGCACAGCAACAGCCCGCACGAGCAACGTGCACAAGGCAAACAATGTAAATAAACAGCGTTTCATAAGAAATATTTATGATTTGCGACTGCAAAGTTACTACTTTTTGGGGACATATGCAAAAAAAAAGAAGAAAAATTTGCACATTTCGAAAAAAAGCAGTAATTTTGTGCCCGATTATAAAATAAAACACTGTTTAACATCAAACAAAAGATATGAAACACGAAGAATTTATGCATGAGGCTGTTCATGCCGCTGTAGATAATGTACACAATGGAGGAGGTCCTTTCGGCGCCGTAATCGTCAAGGACGGAGAAATCATCGCCCGTGGGGTAAACCGCGTCACCGTGAACAACGACCCCACTGCCCACGCCGAAGTGATGGCTATCCGTGCCGCCTGCCAGAAATTGCAGACATTTGACCTCTCCGGCATGGTCATCTACTCGTCCTGCGAGCCGTGCCCGATGTGCCTGGGAGCCATCTATTGGTCGCACATTGACAAACTGTACTACGCAGGGTCGCAGAAAGACGCGGCACAGGCTGGTTTTGACGACAAGTTCATCTACGAGGAGTTTGACCGCCCCATCGCCAGCCGCCGCCTGCACACCGAACAGCTCCTGCCCGAAGAGGGCAAGGCTCCCTTCGCCGAGTGGGACAAAAACGCCGAAAAAGTGGAATACTGACAATCTCATTCAAAACTACCTGCCCCACTTACTTGTAGAGTACTGGCAGTCTCACTCTCTTTGTGAAATACCGACCGCCTCACTCGTTTTGTGCAATACAATACTGACCGTCTCACTCGCTTTGCGCCAATACAAACCGTCTGACTCGCTTTGGCATGATTCTTGTACTTGATTCTTATACTTGTATTATATAATACGTACATAATTCTTGTCTTATAGTATTATACT
>CAMOMF010000069.1 GCA_946619625.1 uncultured Bacteroidales bacterium | reverse complement strand
GGCTCGTAAAAGACCGTCTGATACATTTGCGTGATGTATCGGAAAACCGTCTTTTTTTCAATATTCTTCTTTGAAATGAAGAATGCGGATAATTCATTGGAAATTACAACTTTATCATGCTGTTTTTTTATGGAATATGTTGTCATGATGCTCCCTTTCCTTACACGATAGTTGTATAGCGAAACATTGATGGCTCTCACTTTCCCTGCATGGTATAGTACTATCGGAGTGAACAGATTATCTTCATGCAATATCCCTTCCTTAAAACGCAATTGCTTGTCTTGCAAAAAATCCGTCCTATATGCTCGTAATACTGCAGATACAAACGAAAAATTCTTTGGTTTCAATGCGTTTTCACAGTAATACTCCCATCCGTTTTCATAATTCTTCGACTCAACACTATCTGCCTTCTCGAATCGCTTCTCATCCTGAAAATACCTTCTCCCGCCAAAGCAAACCGCATCCTCGCCTTGCAGTTCAGAGTCCAGCACACTCAACGCCTCTTGCTCTATCCAGTCATCTCCATCAACAAACAATATATCCTCTCCTTTTGCCTTTTCTATCCCCACATTCCTTGCCGCCGAAAGTCCTCTATTCTCTTGATGTACAACTCGTATCCGTTCATCCTTGTCTCCCCACTCATCACATTTCTCACCTGTCCCATCTCCACTCCCGTCATCCACTACTATCGCCTCCCAATCTCTGTAAGACTGAGCCGCTACACTCGCAAGACATTCATCTATGTATGCCTCCACGTTGTACGCTGGTATGATGATGGTAAACTTCATTTCCAATCTCCAAATCTGTTGTTTTTATGCACTCTATAGAGAGGGAATTCATTGTACATTGATACTCAATAATTTATTTTCTTTTTTGGACAAAATCCAAACAAATAATTCCTCGTTTTTGGACAAAATCCAAACAAAACGTCTGCTTTATGCCTATTTTATCAATTGTTAATTGAAACTTTTACCGATTTTTATCAATTAGTAATTGAAAACATCTGCAAAGTTACTGTTTTTTTCTGACATATGCAAGAAATCGACGCAAAAAACAACATTTTTCAAAAAAATACACAAAAAATTTGCATATGTCATACTTTTTTTGTACCTTTGCATTCTAAATCATATCTCACGCCTATGAAATCGAAGTTTACTATCCCAACACCGACGGACGATTTGTACCTCTCCACCAGCCTGATGCGGGGACAGTTGCCGCCGTTTGTTGAGAAGGCGATGCTGGTAACCGACCAACCTGCGCAAATGGACATGCTCCTGCTCTCTACTCTCACCGCATGCAGTTATGCCTTCCCGCACATTAAGATGCTCCACGGCAATCCGCAGCACACCTACTTCCCCAACCTCATGACTCTCGTGGTCGCACCTCCCGCCTCTGGGAAGGGGGTCATGAACAATGCGCGCCTGTTGCTCCAGCCCATTCAAGAACAACTTCGCAAGCAGAACAAGTTGGCTGAGATTCCTGCCAACTCTTCCTCCGCTGCCTTTCTCGATATACTGAAAACTTCTGATGGACAGGGATTTGTGATGGCTACTGAGATGGACAACCTATCCCGGATTTGGAAGAAAGACTACGGCGATTATTCTGACCTTTTCAGGCAGGCATACGAGCACGAAACCTATAACAAAGCGCGACGCTCGGGCATGAAAAAGACCTCTGTTTACACGATTGAACACCCCAAACTGAGTGTACTTCTCTCCGGCACACCCAACCAACTGCACCCACTCATTGGTACGGGGGAGGATGGCTTGGCAAGCCGTTTTCTGCCGTATATCTTGCAGGATGTCATGCCGTTCGACCGTAATGCACTCATGAATGGAGACCACTATACCGAGAATGGAGCGAAGGCGGTCTTTGAAGAACTTGGCAAGGACTTATGCGCACGATGGCACTGGCTCTCGCTGCAAGACAAGGACACCTTGTGGAGTCTCACCGACGAGCAGGCTGAGGCTCTCGCTGACTACCTTCAGGATTGGGAACAAATCGTGCATGAAAGACCGGCAAATGAGTCACAAACTTGCCCTACCGTCCTGCCCGATGTGTTCCGTACTATGTTTAACAGG
The DNA here is from genome assembly GCA_946619625.1 of uncultured Bacteroidales bacterium. Lineage (GTDB taxonomy): Bacteria > Bacteroidota > Bacteroidia > Bacteroidales > Paludibacteraceae > Colicola. The sequence goes on along the minus strand of CAMOMF010000069.1, from coordinate 2,097 downwards.
CTACCTGTCACACTCAAGCGGATTGGCTTGATTCTGACTGTGTTGCGCTTGCAGGTGCCCGACTCTCTCCCACAACAGCAGAAGTCCGCTCCTCGCTCTGCCAAGAGTGGATTGAAAAACCTTGTGGACAAGGTCCTCGGCAGAGAGGAGAATATCTCCGCATCGGCTTCCGTTGAGGGGGCCCAAGACCTCTGTCCCCAATTGCCGGAGGTGCTGTATTGTTCCAACGAGGACTTCAAGACGTTGGTCATCCTTGCGGAGAAATTCATCCGTCATCTGATGGACCTTGCGTTGATGTTGCCCGAGCCGAAGATGGTATTACCGGTGACCTATCATGAGCGCGCAAACATCAGTCGGGCTCAAGAACTACTTGCTCTTCTTCCTGACAGATTTACGACCGCGGAAGCATTGGCAGCGGGAAGAAGCATCGGTATGGAAAAAAGAGCTGTAGAAGACCATTTGCGAAACTCGTGTAGTAAAAACACTATAAAACGAATGAGCAGAGGTAAATATATGAAAAGTGTATAATGAATACGTGGTACGTGGTACGTGGTAGCGGTTTGTAATCGGCAGAATATCAGGCTACTTCGCGTCACAACCACGTACCACGTGCCACGTATCACTTGTCACTTATCATGTATCACGTATTGGGCCATCCTATAGCATTATACTATGTATAATGCACACATGTTAAAAACAATATTATTGCTTGACGCATTTATCGGGACCTGGTAAGGGGAGCACTTATACATCTCCGCATACCTGTGCACCGCGAAAACTAAAACTATATGCTCAAACCTTTAGGATATACCTTTTTCCCCCGCTGGATGATGGAGCGTTCCATCTTCCTTTATTTGGCGTTGCTTGTGGTGGTCGCTTTCCTCTTCAATGCCCACACCATGGCGTGGTATTTCCTCCTCTTCGGTCTCGCCGAAGTCCTCGGCTTTTTCTTTGTTGCCAACTATCTCACCAAGGAGTGGCGCGAAGACGCCGTCTCCAACACCACTTTCCGCCGCCGGCTTTTCCTCACATCCCTCACCATCCGCATCCTCTATGTCCTCTTCTCCTACTGGTTCTACATCGAAATGACAGGCTCGCCCTTCGAGTTTAGCGCTGCCGATGCCATGTTCTATCATACCTCGGCGCAGTATGGAGCACAACTTCTTCGTCAGGGCAGTATCCTTGATTTCTGGCGTGATTTTAATCTTTACATGGGTACGGATCTCTCTGATACAGGCTACGCCGCCTATCTCAGTTTCGTCTATGCGCTTACCTTTGATAGTATATTGGTTTCCAGGTTGATTAAGGCTGCTCTCAGTGCCTTGACAGTCCTACTTATCTACCGCATATCTCAGCGGAATTTCGAGGAGCATACTGCCCGTATGGCTGCTGTCTTTTGCATGTTAATGCCCAACCTCATTTATTATTGCGGCTTGCAACTCAAGGAAACAGAGATGGTTTTCCTGACAGTCCTCCTGGTGGAGCAAGCCGACTCTATGCTTCGCAGCAGGCAGTTGTCTATTAAGCAATTACTGGTTGTCCTCCTTATCGGTGCCACTTTGTTCACAATTCGTACTGCGCTCGCCGTAGTGGCAATTCTCGCTCTTTTCTTTACTATTGTGCTTGCCTCTGACAAAGTCATGACTTGGGCGAAACGCGTGATTATTGGTGTTTTGGCTGTATCCCTTATCGGTGTTACTATCGGAAACAGAATTCAGGAAAATGCACGTGAGTTGGTTGAAAACGTTAAGGAAGGCGGGCAAAAGGGTAATATGGAATGGCGTGCCAAGCGCGAGAACGGAAATAAGTTCGCTTCTTATGCCACCTCTGCTGTTTTTGCGCCGATGATATTTACCATCCCCTTCACTACTTTGGTGAACATCCCTGATCAGGAGAACCAATTGGTTATTCATGGCGGCAATTTTATTAAAAACACCTTCTCAGGATTGGTTATATTCTCCATGTTTATTCTCCTTCTTTCCGGAGATTGGCGCAAATATGCCATGCCGCTCTCTTTTATGCTCGGCTACCTTGTCGTATTGGTTTTTAGTAATTTCGCCCACTCCGAGCGCTTCCACCTTCCAGTCGTCCCGTTCG
>CAMOMF010000068.1 GCA_946619625.1 uncultured Bacteroidales bacterium | reverse complement strand
GAACCGATGGTTTTACAAACACGGCGACTATACATTCCAGGCTTTCGTTCGCGGTCTATACGACCGTCGCCTCGGCGGCCAGATGGCAGACAGCATCGTCAATCCTTACCGCATCGACTTGAATACCTGGCGGGTAGAGGGATTTCTGAAGAACGGGTATGTGTTTGATGAAGAGAGCGGAAGTTCCGTAGCGGTGATCGCAGCGGTGAGTTATCATAATCTGGACAATAAATACGGTTTGTGGAACTGGAAAGCGAACCAGTTGAATGCTTATGTCAATGCGATTTATCAGGGCAACTGGGAAGGCGGCGGACTGATTGACAACGACCATAGGCTGAGCGCCGGAGTGAGCGTGAACTACGACAAGTACGGGGAAGCATTCATTATTCAGCCGAAGCCGACTGCATTCAATTTGGATTTAGGGCGATGGGAGGTGACACCGGGTGTGTTTGCGGAGTATAGTTACAAATATGCCGAAATGCTGTCGTTGGTAGCCGGCGTTCGTGCGGACTACTCGACACGGTACGGATTTTTCTTCACTCCGCGAATGAATGTGCGGTACACTCCGTTCGAATGGTGGACGTTGCGCGCCAGTGCAGGCATGGGCTACCGGAGTCCGAATGCCATTGCGGACAATGCATTCATTCTGCCTTCAAGCAGGGCGCTGCATCTGGCTACTGATATCAAGCAAGAGCGCGCTGCCAATGCAGGGTTGAGCACAACTTTCTATATCCCGATAGGCAGTCGTCAGTTGCAACTTTCTGCCGAGTATTATTACACCCATTTTATAAACTCGCTTATTGTCGATATGGATCAGGATCCTCATGCAGTATATATCTACAACCAGACGGATATACCGGGGGCTAAATCTTTTGCGCATAGCGCTCAGGTAGAAGCGACGATGGAGGTGCTGCGCGGCTGGACATGGACGGCGGCATTCCGATGGACGGATGTAGAGCAGACGACGAAGAACGGTGCAACAGGCGCGTATGAGTTACGTCCGAAAGCACTGACGAACCGGTTCAAGGGGGTTATCAGCACCAGTTATCAAACGCCGCTGAAGAAATGGCAGTTTGACGTGACAGCGCAGTTCAACGGCATCAGCCGCATGCCGGACGGATTTATCGCATACGGGGATATGTTAGGCGGCTATGGTACGCCGAAGCCTATGACATGGTATCCGCAGTTAATGGCGCAGATCACCAAATACTTCCGTTTCTGCAGTCTCTATCTGGGTGCGGAGAATATGACGAATTTCAAGCAACATACGCCGATCATAGACAGTTTCAATCCTTTCGGTCCGAATTTCGATGCGTCGATGGTATGCGGACCTACGATGGGGTGGAAGGTATATGTCGGCTTCCGATATGATTTAGAAAAGAAAGAAGATTAATGAAAAAAATAGTATTAGTTTGTTTATTTTTAACCGTTCTGGCTATTCCTCTGACGGCGCAATACGATGCGCACTTGACGGGGCATGTGCTGGACGAAGCAACCGGCGAACACATGCCGTTCGTCAATGTACAACTGAAAGGAACCAACATCGGAACTGTAACCGATGAGAGCGGTCACTATTTTCTCAAAGACCTGCCTATCGGCCGTCAGACCATTGTATTCAGTTATGTAGGTTACGAGCCTCTGGAGTTGCCTGTTACTATTGTCGAAGACAAGACGGTAGAATTAAAAGCAGCCCTTCGCGAATACTCACAGCAATTAAATAGCGTTGTGGTGACCGCCAATCGGTATGCAACGAAACGGCAGGAAACAGCCACTATCGTCAATGTCTTGAGTCCGAAATTATTTGAGACGACGGCGGTGTCGTGTGTGGCGGATGTGCTGAATTTCCAACCCGGTTTGCGGGTGGAGAACAGTTGCTCCAACTGCGGCAAAACGGATCTTCGTATCAACGGTCTGCAGGGACAATACACCCAGATTTTGATGGACAGCAGGCCTGTATTCTCTTCGATGGCTTCCGTCTATGGACTGGAACAAGTGCCAGCGGCGATGATAGACCGTATCGAGGTGATGCGCGGAGGCGGTTCGGCTGTCTATGGCGCGAACGCGATTGCCGGAGTGGTGAATATCATTACCAAAGAGCCGGTACGCAATTTCGTCAATATATCCAACACCAGCAATATCAACGAACATGCGGGATATGACATCAACACGGATCTGAACGGATCGGTCATGAGTGAGAACCGCAAAATAGGCGCGTACCTCTTTGCTTCCCATCGTACCCGCAGCGCGTATGACCGCGATCTGGACGGGTTCAGCGAACTGCCGCAGTTGCGTTCTACCACCGCCGGAGCACGGCTGTTTTTCAAAACCAGCGCGTACAGCAAGATCACAATGGAATACCACCACACGACGGACTACCGCCGCGGAGGAAACAAACGCGACGAGGAACCGCATAAGGCAGACATAGCGGAGCAACTGAGGCATAACATCGACGCCGGTTCGGTGGCTTTCGACTGGTACTCGCCGGACGAGAAGCATTTCATATCGGCTTATTCGGCTATCCAGCATATCGGTCGCGACAGTTATTTCGGAGCCGGACGTGACACGGCGGCTTACGGACGAAGTACGGACTTGACCTCCAACACGGGTCTGCAATACCGTTTCTCGTATCCTTGCGGTTTGATGAAAGGCGACCTGACGGTAGGAGCGGAATATAACTACAACGGTCTGCACGACAAGATGTTGGGGTACAACCGCGATATGAACCAGAAAGTGCATGTGGTGGGAGCATACGCGCAAAACGAATGGAAAAACGAACAATGGAGTGTGCTGGTAGGCGCCCGTGTGGAGAAACATAATCTGCTGAAACTGCCGGTAGTGACTCCTCGTGCCACTTTCCGCTATACACCGATAGAGGGACTGGTTTTCCGCGCCGGCTACAGCAGCGGTTACCGTGCGCCGCAGGCATATGACGAGGACTTGCATGTAGCGGCAGTAGGAGGCAGTGTGTCGCTGATCACATTAGACCCGAAGTTACGTCCCGAATACTCGCATAGCGCGACGCTCAGCGCAGACTGGTATAGGCAGTTCGGCAAATGGGAAGTGAACCTGACGGCAGAAGGATTCTATACGTATCTGCAAGACGTGTTCTTCCTGCGCGAAGACGGAATGGATGCCAAAGGAAACCTGTTATTCACCCGTACAAACGCACCCGGAGCGTGGGTGGGCGGATTGAATATAGAAGGCAAAGTGGTATATGGT
>CAMOMF010000067.1 GCA_946619625.1 uncultured Bacteroidales bacterium | reverse complement strand
CAAGTCGGACAACGACGCCCGGGTTGCGCCTGATGCCCTGCACATTTCGGTAACGTTTACCCCTCTTTGTTCGCACAGCCTTTCAACGCGATTGTATAAATCTAACATACTGCCACCCCCAATTTTGTGCAAGCATACAAATTACATGATAGCATAAAGATTATGCTTGCAAATTATGCGGCAGCGTAATATTATGATTATGCGGTTACGCTACTGCACAATGATTTTGCTGACAACCAAATTATATATGCAAATGCGTAAATTGTCAATCCGCTAAATATTGGGGGAGGTGAATAGATTTGGCACAACTTACTGCTTTTGGTCGAGCCGTGAAGCATCGCCTTGTGGACATGGATCGCTCCCAAACATGGCTCTGCGAACAGGTCACGAAGCGTACCGGTCTCTACTGCGATAGCGCTTTGGTCGGCAAGATTTTCAAGGGTCAAAACCGTGGAACGAATATCCGCAACGCCATGTGCGAGATTCTTGATATCGAAGATCCCGGCAACTGATACAACATATTGCATGAGTGATTGTTGCACGGCATGTGTCCAAAAGAACGGACAGGGAGGAGGCGCTATATGGCGCGAGAAAAGGCGGAGTACCGCCAGATCCTTGAAGGCCTGTTGGCATTCATGGGTGAGCGTGGCGGCGGACATCTCATGGGGATCAAGGACGTAAGCGAGTTCTTGGGCGTGTGTCCCAGAACGGCGATCAAGCGCTTTGCGCTGACCAAAGCCGGTATCACCGCCGAGGCGCTGGCCTCCCGGCTGGCATCCCTGTGAATGGTAGGAGGACGGCATGAAAAGAGCATTTGAGTATGCCGCCATCGTTTTCCTTGTGTTGGCGGTGTGCTTTGCCGGGTGCGCGGATTACGCATCGGCTGACGAGTGGCTGAAGCCCATCGCGCTGGCGATTTGTAGCGTGGGTGGCAGCGTTTCCTGCGGCTTGGCCGCACAGAGCATCAACTATGACAACTATGCAGAGGAGGATGAGGACGAATGAAAATCTGCCCCTTGTTGAGTGCGAACACGGAGCGTGAGCGTTTTTGCCTGGGCGCAGAGTGCGCATGGTACAGCGACTCCACGAAAGAGTGCGCGTTCAAGACCATCGCCGAGGACGGCGGCTACGTTTACCCGGCTACGGAGGAGGCGTGGGATGCCGTGACCGATGACGAAACGGACATGATGGATCGCGTGTGCGATACGGAAGTGGGCGCCCCTCCGTACTACAAAACCCCGGAGGAGTTCGCCGCCGCCGTGGAGGAGTTCAAGCAGACCCACGGCCTGCGGTTTGGAGAGACCGGCGAATGAGCGTAATCATCACCACATACCCGGATCGTGCGAGCTGGCTGCTTGGGCGTAAGGGCATAGGCGCTTCGGAAATCGGTTCTGTTATGGGAGCCGGGTTCAAGACCCCGCTCGACTTGTGGCGTCAAAAGACCGGTCTGGAAGAAGCGCCCGACCTCTCCGAGAACGCACGGGTACAGTTCGGCAACCTTGCGGAGCCGCCCCTGCGCGATATGTTCCGCTTGATGCACCCGGAGTATGAACTGGAGTTCACGCCGTTCATGGTCATGCGGCAGGAAGGGGAGTACAGTTTCCTCTTTGATACCCCGGACGGGTTGCTCACGGAAAAAAGCACCGGGCGGCGCGGCTTGTATGAGAGCAAGACAAGCACATGCTTGTCACGCGCCGATTGGGAGAAGTGGAACTGCCGTGTGCCGGACGGGTATCTCTACCAAGTGTGCCAAGGCATGTTTTGCGGCGATCTGGACTTTGCCGTGATTTGGGCGCTCCTGCTGGACAAGGACGGCGACGGTACGCTCCGCGCCTATCACTTTGAGCGGAGCGAGTGCGAGGGACTTATCTCCAACATCAAGAGAGACGGCGGCGCCTTTTGGCGTTGCGTAGTGGAGCGGCGGATGCCGCCGCAACGGATCGTATTTTGAGAAATCATTTCAAGGAGGAAATGCAATGGAAGATATCGTTTTTGTCAAATACTGGCACCCGGAGTTCAACTCCTACTGCGGCAGGCCCTACACCTACAAGACGGAACTGCCCCTGAAGGTTGGCAGCAAGGTCATCGCCCCCACCCGGAGCGATCCCCGTCAGCGGGCCATTGTCACCATGACCCACCTTTCTCCCGCCGTCATTGACAAAAAGTGGGAGAAGGACGTGAAGTTCATCACCGAGACGGACACGGAGGTGTGAGCATGAGCGAGTTTAGCTTTGAAAGCCAGCAGAACGCGCTGGACGTGGTGCGGAATACCAGCATCGACGCCAACTTTGCCGAGTGCGAGGCGGCGCTGAACGAGATGCTTGCCCCGTACAAGAGCATGATCGTCACCGAGGACGCGATTGCCGGAGCCAAGGCAGATCGGGCGCGTATCCGTAAGGTAGCAAGCCGCATCGACGACGCCCGGAAGGAAGTCAAGCGGGTCTACTCCGAGCCGCTGAAAGCCTTTGAGGAAAAGTGCAAGCGGCTGACGGCCATCTGCGCGGAGGCGGATACCAACCTTGACGGACAAATCAAGGGCTTTGAGGAGAAGCGCAAGGCGGAGAAGATTGACGGCCTGCGTCAATACTTCCACGAGAACGTGGGCGAGGCGTCCGACTACATCCACTTTGACGCCATTTACAACAAGCGGTGGGAGAACGTGACTTACCCGGAGGAGCAGGCGCATATCGACATCCAAAAGGAGGTTGCCGGGTGCATTTCCGCCGTGAACGCTATCCGTTCTCTGCACTCCCCGTTTGAAACGGCTCTGCTTGACTACTACCGGCAGACCCGCGACCTTGCGGCGGTTCTGGCGAAGAACGAGCAGTACATCCGCGCACAGGAGATCGAGGAGCGCCGAAAGGCGGAGGCGGCGGCGAGAGCCGCGCAGGAAGAGGCGGAACGCCAAGCCCGCGCAGAAGCCGAACGGCAGCGCCAGGAAGAAATGGCGGAGAAGATGCGGGCGGCGCGTGATGCGCTTGCCGCCGCGCAAGAACCCGGGCAGAAGCCTGCCGAGGAAGAACCCGCCGCGCCGGAGCCGGAGGAAGAACCCACCTACACGCTGGATTTCCGGGTCATGGCTACCAAGGCCCAGCTCGCCATGCTCAAGGATTTCCTCGTTTCCAACGGCATCAAGTACGGGCGCATACCGAAGGAGTAATGTGCAATGGCTATCAGCCTAAACGACCTTTCCCCCAAAGCGAGGGAGCAGGCGACCATCAAACTGGCGATCCTTGAGGCGCGAAAGCGCAAGAGCGCAAAGAATGCGGCGGCGTTGGAAGAGTTGAAGAAAGCGGAGAAGTCCGCAGCCGATAGCGGCGGCAACAAGTACCACGCCGAGAAAATTGTGGTGGACGGCATCAAGTTCGACAGTAAGCGCGAGGCGGCGCGGTACGAAGAACTGCTCTACATGGAACGCGCCGGAAACATCTCCGACCTTCAGCGGCAAGTTCCATTTGAGTTGATCCCGGCACAGACGCGGGACGACGGGAAGAAGGAAAAGCCCGTCCGCTATGTGGCTGATTTCGTTTACTGGCGAGACGGCAAGATGGTTGTCGAGGATGCCAAGGGTTTCCGCCACCCGGTCTATATCGTCAAACGCAAACTTATGTTGATGGTTCATGGAGTGTCCATCAAGGAGGTATGAGCAATGGAACCGAATAAAGCCGTTGTGATACGGGCAGTAGCGCCGTGGCTTTCCGTGGACGCCGCTGGCGTTGGCGCGGATCTTCCGCGCACGGAACAAGGGCGCATTGACTATTGCCTTTCATGCCCTCATGCCGAGTGCCTTTGCGATCTGTGCGATGGATGCGGCAATCTCCGCACGGTTGCGAAGCGCGGCAGAAAACGCGCCGAATACGATGTATCTCTTCTGCGCGAACTGCTCCGCCTGCGTGTATGCGACCGGCTGATTGCCGAGCGGCTTGGCGTATCACGCCGCACGGTCGTCACTATTAAGCGCAGACTCCGGGAGGAGGCGCAGGCAACCGTATGATTGGCGACGGCATCAACCGCATCGACAGCGCACGGCTTTGCACCGCCTGCCAGGTGGACATGGAGCCAATCTATGTAATGCGCTGCGACGGTCAGTTCCAGCGCGGCTCTTGCGAACGGTGCGGGAAAGACGGCTTTACTTTGCTCTATCGCTACACCATGCGAGGAAAGGAGAAAGAGAGGCGCGGCATCGAAATATGAGAAAGCACGGGATGTATAACACGCGCATCTACGGCATTTGGGCCGGTATGATGGCCCGATGTTATCGCAAGACGCACAACCGATATTACCGCTACGGCGGACGGGGCATAACCGTTTGCCCGGAGTGGCACGATTTCCGAAACTTCTACGCCGACATGGGTGCGAGTTATGCGGATACCATGAGCATAGACCGCATTGACGTGGACGGCAATTACTGCCCGGAGAACTGCCGATGGATTCCCCTCAACAGGCAGGCGCGGAACAAAAGCACCAGCGCTTATGTCAACAGCCGCTTTGGTCGCATGACCATTGCGGAGCTGGCTGAACTGACGGGAATCAAGGCAACGACCATAAACATGCGGCGCAGGCGCGGGTGGCCGGAAGAAGAACTGGACTTGCCTATTTGCAGCGTCCGGCACAAGACAACGAGAGCGAGAAAGGACGGTGCATATCATGCGCATGGTAATGAGCGATTGGGAGATCGCGCAGGACTATCGGCT
>CAMOMF010000066.1 GCA_946619625.1 uncultured Bacteroidales bacterium | reverse complement strand
TCGTTTGGTGCTGAATCTATTGCGCCGTGAGAATGAAGAAGTGGACGCTTTTGCGAGTGCGTTGACCAAACTGAAAAAAGAGGTGCATTATTGCCGTGTATGCCACAATATCAGTGACACGGAAGTATGCCCCATCTGTTCATCTGCCAATCGTGACCGCGGAACTATTTGTGTGGTGGAGAACGTGCAAGACGTGATGCAGATAGAAGGGACGGGGCAGTTCCGCGGATTGTATCATGTATTGGGAGGAATCATCTCTCCCATGGATGGAATAGGACCGAAAGACCTGGAGATAGACTCGTTGGTGAGTCGCGTCAGCCGGGAGGGTATAGAGGAAGTAATTTTGGCATTGCCCACCACGATGGAGGGTGATACAACGAATTTCTATATTTATCGTCACCTCTGTGCCGCCAATCCGGAACTGCGTGTGACACAGATTGCGCGGGGCGTGGCTGTGGGCGGAGAATTGGAATATACCGATGAAGTGACGTTGGGTAGGTCGATACTGAACAGAATAGAATTTCAACCATAAAGATTTATAGATATGGATACTGAATATACCGAGATTAGAAAACGGATCAACACCGTTTATTACGCCTTTTACGTGATATACTTGCTGTTAGTGGTGATTTTTGGTTTTCTACTGAAGAACAAAGACGGTTTTGTTACGATTGACCCGCTGTCGCAGTTAGGACAGATTTTCTCGTATGTGGTTATCATGTACGTTCTTGCATCTATCCCCGGTGCGCTGTGGTGGTTCAAGAAACAAATGAAGACGGTAAGTCAAATGGAGGACGAACATGCGAAGCGGGAACAATACACCGGCTATGCCGTTATTCGCGTAAGCACGATAGGATTGGGAGCCGTCCTTGCCATTGTGGCATTCTATTACTTAGGCAATTACCAGCCTATGCTTTGGTGCGCAGGTATCGCTATATTGGCACAGTTTTTCTGCAAACCAAGCGACAGGAAGATATATTTGGAAATGAATAATAAAAATGAGGAGGATTTATGACCATTGCAGTCGATTTTGACGGAACCATTGTGACTCATGAATATCCGAAAATTGGCAAGGCTATTCCGTTTGCCATTCCGACCCTGTTGAAGTTGCAAGAGGAACGGCACCGCCTGATATTGTGGACAGCACGTGAAGGAGACTTGTTGGATGATGCAGTCAATTACTGCAAAAAACAAGGGTTGGAGTTTTACGCCGTCAACAGTAATTATCCTGAGGAGGACAACCTGAAAGAAGTGTTCCGTCCGCGCAAACTGACGGCAGATTTGTTCATAGATGACCGCAACCTGGGGGGCATACCCGATTGGGGCGAAATCTACCAGATGATTCATTCCGGTCATCCTTTTGAACCTTTGGACCAAGATGCCCAGTATCAGCACAAACCACATCGTAAGAGTTTGATAGAGAGACTTCAAGAACGCCGTTTCAGATGAAGATACGAGCCGTAGAAATATCAGATCTGCCATTCCTGTATCGTTGGGAAAATGATGCTGAAGTATGGATGGACAGCGACACGCATAACCCGTTGTCGCAGCGGCTGTTGCGCGAATATATCGAAAATTCCACAGGTGATATCTATAAGGATGGTCAAGTGCGTCTGATTATTGAGGAGGACGAGGTGGTGACGGGTTGTGTGGATTTGTTCGACCTGGATATTCGTTCCAGACGTGCCGCAATGGGTTTGTATATCAGTCCGTCAGCACGTGGAAAAGGGTTGGGTACAGCAGCTGTAGAGTGGGTGATCGCCTATGCAGAAAAACAACTTCACCTGCATCAGTTGTATGCCATCATCCGCAGTTCCAACAAAGCGTGTATGCGCATTTACGAGCACTTGGGGTTTACTCATGATGCCATTCTGAAAGAGTGGGTGATTCTGCCCGACGGCAGCTACGATGACGCAATAGTTTTTCAGAAAATACTGACCAAATGAAAAAGATACTAACCATTCTGTTTGCCCTGCTCACGCTGAGCATTAGTGCTTCTGCCCAGACGCAGGATGAAATCAATCAGGCAATCTTTGACCGCGTATATCAGGCCGTGGCACCGAAGGCCGACCTGTCCATGCCGGAACTGGTGGTGGCCATTGCCGAGCAATTCCTTGGCACGCCCTACGTAGCCTCGACGCTGGAGGAAACGCCGGAGCAACTGCGCGTCTTCCTGGACAAAACCGATTGCATCCTGTTCGTGGAGATGTGTTCCTGCTTTGCACTGACAGTAAAAGGGTTGCGCATTGTGCAAGCATTGGAAAGTGATGTCTATCTGGTGGGTGTACCCTACGTAAAGAAAGCCGAACCAAGTTATGCCCTGCTGTGCGATAATATCCGCAACATGCGGTACAGGTGGGGCAAAGTGGATGGCTATGCCAGCCGTATTCATTACACGAGTGAGTGGATTTTACAAAACCGCGGGAATAATATTCTTCAAGAATATACGAAAACATTAGGAGATGAATTTGAGCAGAAATTCTACTTTATGTCCACGCATCCTGAGCATTACAAGCAGTTGGCGGACACTTCGGAACTGAAGAAAATAGTGGAAATAGAGCAATTCCTGACAAGTCAGGCTCCATACTATTATATCTCACAGGAAAAGTTGCAACGTGCCGAAATCATCTCTCAAATACAGAGTGGCGACATTATTTGCTTCGTTTCCAAACAAGGCAATGGCATTGATATTGCGCATGTTGCCATTGCATACGAAGTGGATGGTGAGATGCATTTTATCCACGCCAGTTACGGTGCCAAGAAAGTGATAATTGAGCCTAAGACGCTTGCCGAGTACGCAGTGAATGGAGTACGCGTATGCCGCTTTCTGCCTGCGCCAAAAGAATGTATTGCAAAATAACCAATTAGTAATATGACAATAAGAGAATACATAGAAAAAGAAAGACCGCGTATATTGGAGGACTGGGCTTCGCTGATACGAATCCCGAGTATTTCGTGTGAGTCAGAACATAAAGCAGATATGGTGCGTTGTGCCGAGCAATGGAAAACGCTATTGTTGCGATACGGAGCACAGCATGCAGAACTGATGCCTTCTGCAGGTAATCCCATGGTTTATGCCGAATATCTGTGCGGTAAGAAGGGCGCGAAGACTGTTTTGGTCTATGGTCACTACGACGTGATGCCGGTGACCCCCGTTGAGTTATGGAAGAGTGAGCCTTTTGAACCTACTATTCGCGAAGGTCATTTGTACGCGCGTGGAGCAGATGATGATAAGGGTCAATCGCTCATTCAGGCTTTAGCTTTCGAGTATCTGGTAAAACAAGAATCCATGCCTTGTAATGTCAAATTCATTCTGGAGGGTGAAGAAGAGATAGGCAGTCCCTCGTTGGATGACTTCCTGAAGACACATAAAGAGTTGCTACAGAGCGATATTATCCTTGTGAGCGATACATCGATGATAGGCAAACAAACACCTTCTATCACAACCGGTTTGCGCGGTTTGGCGTATTGGCAGATAGAGGTGACTGGTCCTAACCGTGATCTGCATAGCGGGCATTTTGGTGGTGCAGTGGCGAACCCAATCAATACGCTCTGCACCATGTTAAGTAAGGTCATTGACGCAGAGGGCAGGATTACTATCCCTGGCTTTTATGATAAAGTACTGCCCATTCCAGAAGAGGAGCGCGAGATGATACGGCAGATTCCATTCTGTGAGGCGGACTATATGCAAGCCATTGGTGTAGAGGCTGTTTCCGGCGAAGCAGGTTATTCAACCTTGGAGCGCAACTCTTGCCGTCCGTCTTTCGATGTGTGTGGTATATGGGGAGGTTATACAGGTGAGGGCAGCAAGACTGTGCTTCCGAGTAAAGCTTATGCTAAAGTAAGTTGCCGGCTCGTAGCGAACCAAGACCACGAAGAGATAAGTCGTACTTTCGCAGAGTACATGCAGCAAATTGCACCCAAATCCGTGCGGGTGAAAGTGACGCCAATGCATGGCGGACAAGGCTATGTCTGCCCGATTGATTTGCCGGCATACAAGGCTGCAGAGAAGGGGTTTGAGGTGGCCTTCGGCAAGAAACCTCTGGCTGCAAGGCGAGGAGGGTCCATCCCTATCATTTCCACATTTGAGCAGGTGCTGGGACAG
>CAMOMF010000065.1 GCA_946619625.1 uncultured Bacteroidales bacterium | reverse complement strand
ATCCGTGGTATCGGCTCGGTTTACGCAGGCGGGTCACCACTTTATATTGTGGACGGTGTTACCTACGAGGGAGACATCTCTTCTATCGACCCGGGCGACATCGCCTCTACTACTATCCTCAAGGACGCTACAGCCACTTCACTCTACGGTTCCCGTGGTGCCAATGGTGTCATTGTTATCACCACCAAGAAAGGTACTTCCGGCGAAACAGGCAAGATTGATGTCGATGTCAAGTATGGTGCCAACATGCGCTTGCTGCCTATGTACGATGTCATCACCGACCCCAAGGAGTATGTCGAGATGGCTTGGATGGGTATATACAACAGCCTATATGGATCGTACCCCAGTACCATGCAATCGCAGTTAATCACGGCGGTAAACAACACCATCTACGGGGCTGCAGGTCTGCCCTCTATTTACAACCTGTGGGACGCCCCGGGTTCTGCCCTCATTGACGGATACACCGGAAAGTTCTACAGCGATGTACGCTACAAACCCGGTATGGAGAACAAAGCCTCATGGAAAAACTCACTCTTCCGTGTAGGTCAGAAACTGGATGCTACCGTACGTATCTCCGGCGGTTCGGAAAAGACTACATACTACACCTCCTTTGGCTATCTGAAGGACGAGGGTTACTATATCAACTCCGACTTCAGCCGTTTCAGCGTTCGCTCCAACATCGAGCACCAGGCAAAGAAATGGCTCAAGGGTACGCTCAACATCGGCTACACCTACAGCACAATGAATGCAGCCGGTCAGGGCAGTAACATGAACAACGGTTTCGCGTACGTGAACGAGATACCGCCTATCTACCCCGTTTACCTCTACAACCCCGATGGTTCTATTCAAGTTGACCCCAAGACCGGCGGATTGGCTTACGACTACGGTATGCAGGAAGGTATGGGTCGTGGTTACGGTACCGGCATCAACCCTGCGGGTTCGCTGCGCTACGACCGCGACAAGACCGTACAACACCAGGTAATGGTAAACGGTATGTTGGAGTTCAAGTTGTACGATGGGCTTAAACTTATCGTTAACGTAGGTTCCCAGTACCTTGGAGCAACTGAATCGGAGCACACCAACGCTTTCTATGGCGATGCTGCCGGACTCGGACGTACAAGTAAAACGCAGGCGAACTACTTCACCATCACGGCAAACGAGTTGCTTGAGTACAACAAACAAATAGGCGACCACTCTATTCGCGCTATGGTCGGGCACGAAAATTTGCTCAACCGACTCTCCGTTATGTATGGCTCAAAGAGCAAAGTGGCGGTTACTACCGGTGCACCGGTACTCGAATTGAGCAACGCCGTTCAGATGTCCTCTCTGGGGGCATATACTACAGAATACGCTTTGGACTCCTACTTGGCAAACGCAAACTACATCTACGCCGAACGCTATGGTATCACAGCCAACTTCCGTGCGGATGGTTCTTCCCGCTTCGCCAAAGGACACCGTTGGGGATTCTTCGGTTCCGTAGGTGCTACGTGGATGTTCACCAACGAAAGTTTCCTACAAGGCAACGAGTGGATTAAGAACGGTAAACTCCGCCTCAGTTGGGGTGTGCTGGGTAACCAGGATATCGGTAACTTCCGATATGAAGACCAATACGATGTTGAATACGTGGAAGGTGACGTAGCATACGTCTGGGGCTTTAAGGGCACACCGGACATCACTTGGGAACGTTCCAATCAGACCGACCTCGGCTTGGAGTTTGACTTGCACAAGTACCTCAGTGTCGAAATGGATTATTTCTACAAGTTCACCGACCAACTGCTTATGCCACGCTACAACGCTCCTTCACTGGGCTACTCCTACACGTGGACAAACGGCGGTTCACTCGAAAATCACGGTGTGGAGTTCAATTTCAATATCCATGCAGTGGACGAGCGTAAAGTCAAACTGGATATTCGCCTCAATGGCGGACACTATGCGAACAAGGTAAAGTCGCTGCCTAAATATACCGACACTTCCAACCAAGACATGACATTCAACGGCGGTATGGCTGTCGGACACAGTCTCTACGATTGGAACATAGTGGAATATGCAGGTGTTGACCCTGAAACGGGTATGGCGCAATATGTAGGCTACTACGATGCCGACTTGGGTTCCTTCGGATACAACTCAGCGGAGACGTTGCGCGAGAACGGACTTACCGGCAGCAACTACATCTCCAACGTGTTTGTATACCAACAGGAGCACCCAAATGCGGATATCCAAAAAGAACTGACCGACCGCCATCCGTATGCAGGCAGAAACTATATTGGAAAGAAAGCCGAGCCGGGACTCGACGGTGGCTTTGGATTCAATCTGGAAGCATACGGTGTAACGTTAGACGTTTCTTGTTCTTACCGTATTGGCGGATACGGCTACGATGGCTCTTACGCAACTCTGATGGGTTCGGATAAGGCGGGAAAAACCAACTGGCACGTGGATATGCGCAATGCATGGAACGAAATGATGACCCCCGAGCAGAAAGCCAACGCTACTATTCCGCGTCTGTCAAACGGCACAGACTTGTATGCCAACGCGGTCTCGTCTCGATTCCTCATCAGTAACTCGTACCTCTCGCTCAACAATATCCGCCTTGGATACAACTTCGAGAAACGACTCATTGAGAAAATCAAACTCAACAGCCTCAGCATCTACGTAACGGCTGACAACTTGGCGATTCTCTCGGCACGTAAGGGTTACAACCCGATGACATCGTTCGCCGGTGAGTCCAGTACGTACCAATATTCTCCATTGTCCACCATTATGGGTGGTATTAAGTTCCAATTCTAAAAGAAAGGAGACACAACAATGAAAACAGTAAATAAAATACAAATTGCTCTGCTCTTGGGTGCCACGCTCGCTTTGGGTGCTTGCTCGGATCGCTATCTTGACCGCGACCCCTCGGGTTCAACACTGCTTCAGAGCCAATACGTCAAATTATCCAACGCCATGGAAGGTTCGCTCCGCGGTGTGTACTCCATGATGTACACATACGGAGCACACGACGAGTTCGGACAACGATCCATCGACATGTATGGCGACCTCCTTTCCGGAGATATGGCACTTACCTCCAAGACCTATGGTTGGTTCCAGGACGACGAACAACAAGAAACGCGTACTTCGCGTAGCGGATACCTGTGGTCATACTACTACTCCATGCTCCACAACATCAATGCAGTGGTACGTGCAGCCAAAGAGGGTTACTCGCTCCTTGACTCGGTGGCAGTGTATGGTCTGCCCAACGACGGACTGTACGTTGTGGACGCTGGTGGCGACACCATCCATACTTATACCGAAGAGGACGGAGTCATTGCCAACTACTATGCACAGGCGCTCACCATGCGCGGATATGCCTACTCAGGTCTCATTCGTTTCTTCAGCCCTACGGTGGCACATATCTACGCACCGGAGATTGCAATGAACATCGACACCTACAAAGTGTTCCCGCTCTACAACGAGAATAACATGGATGAAGCACAGCCCATGGCATCGTTCTCCGAAGTCTATAAACAAATTGAGTCGGACATGGAGACTGCCATCAGTTTCTTTGAAGCGTTTGAGGGCACCTATGTACGTGCCAACAAACTGGAGGTGGAAGTCAACATCGCTCGTGGTATCTACGCCTATGCGCTTCTCAACAAGGCTTACCTCTCTGGCTCTTACGATGAGTCCATGCCGTTGGTAAAAGAGCCTATGACCAAGGCACTCAAGTACGCGGTGGATGTGATCAACAGTGGGGACTTCCAAATCATCCCCAATGAGGATCTGTATAGTACAGGCTTCAACAGCGTAAAAAACGCTTCTTGGATGTGGGGCGAGGACGTCACTACCGAAACCGCCACCGGTTTGGGTTCATTCTTCGGACAAGTGGATATCCACTCCTACTCCTATGCATGGGCAGGCGACACCAAGGTGATTGACAAGCAACTCTACGACTCTATTCCTTCGTGGGACGGACGTTCGCTTTGGTTCAATGACGGCACCAAAAACGCCTCTTTCAAACTTTGCCCCGATAAGAAGTTCTTCTCCGCTAAGTCCAAGAACTCAACAGCTGCAGACGACATCGACCGCGAGTGGCTCTCCGACAACGTCTTCATGCGTATTGAGAGCATCTACCTCATTGCTGCAGAAGCCTCGTACTTCCTCGGCAAGCAGGACTCCGCTGTCGCTTTCTTGGACGCTATCTTGTCCGAGCGACTCAACCCGGAAAGCCTAACGGCTGCCTCTGACTACAATGCTTTCAAGGCTACCCTCAATGACCGTACGGCGTTTATGCAGGAGTTGTACCGCAACTGGCGTCTTGAATTGTGGGGTGAAGGATATGGCTTGCAGACGTTCCGCCGGCTCAGTTACCTTTACAAAGGCAGTTCCAATCCGGAGAGTGACAAGGTGTATCGTGGCTCTAACCATCTATACAACCCAAGCAAACCCATTGAGTATTCCGACAACATTTACACAATGGTGATACCGTCCTCCGAGACTACATACAATCCGCATATGCAGGACGAAGACTAATCCGGCACTGCGAAACAAAAACGTTGCACAAAAACGAATAATATTAACATTTAATAAGAATAAGGTATGAAAAAAAGTATTTTTGCACTTGCACTGTTGAGCGTTGCTGTTCTTTTCTCAGCATGCAAAGACAACAAGAAAGGTGCTGTTACCGCTATCGCTCTGAACCCGTCAGAGCTCACACTTCACCCGGGTGAAGTTCAACGTCTCTCCTTGAGTGTTACTCCCGAGGACGCCAAGTACAATGCCGATGACCTCGTATGGGAGTCTTCCGACACTGCCATTGCTGTCGTTTCCTATAACGGTACGGTTACCGCTAAAGAAGTTGGCTCAGCCAATATTTCTGTAAAACTGGGCGACCTCACTGCCATTACCGCTCTCACTGTAAAGGATCTGATAGACGACCTTACCTTCACCGGAATCTATTTCGGTATGGCTGACACCGCTGCATATGGCAACGAGTTGGATACCATCCGCTCTTCTGCAGGCGACATTTATCATGTCAAACTGATTGAAGCATACGTGGCCATGTTCTCCGCAGGCTTCTATCTGAATAAAGAATACGACTTTGCAGGCGGCAACCAAGGTGCTGTCATCGAGACAACCGCTCCTATGTACTGGGCTCCGGGTTGGGCGAACGGTTCTGACCGCGGCACTATATTCTGTCTTGGTGAGTGGTATATCCTTGACACCATTGCGGACAAGTGCATTCCTTCAGGTAAAGTGAACGAGTTATTCATTCCTAACATGAAGCTTTTCTTGGAGAACCTTGCCGCAGGCGACCAAACAACCGCCTACACTGTCAACCTGAAAGATGCCGGACAAAACGGCTGCGAAGGTGCACTCATGAAGATTTATCAGTATCACACCACTGCTGAAGGTTACGGTTCGGATGGCTACTACAGCAGTTATATTCCCGACCTCTTCTTCCAGGAAGGTGGTTATATCTACGCGGACGACAACTATGCTGCATCGGACGTAATGTGCAGCATCGAGGGACACCACCTCACCGCAAAGGAACTCCGTTTTGAAGATGTGGACGATGCCAATTTCTATAGGTACGGCTGCTACTGGCACTATGACGAGGCTTCTGAGGCATATAGTTGGAACGACGAAGAAGTACACTTCGGCGAACTCCACACCTATGACTACAAGTTGGACATCTTCCAAAGTGCTGCTCCTCAACGCCGCATGAGCGAGATTCACAACTTCGGCGACATAGAGATGACCAAGCAAATCCGCAACAAAATCAATAGTGTTCCTACGGCTGACAACGTAGTTCGCAAAATAGCAAGACACTAATCTTGAAACGCCTGCTCACCTTCATACTATGTGTATGCTCCGTGCTGGCGGCACGCAGCGGGCAGGCAGAGGTGAAACTCACCTCCTCTTTTCCTCGGACGGGTACAGTACGTGTACCCGTCCTTCTTTGTGCTTTCCCCGACCAGCCGTTCACCGTGGCGAATCCGCAAACAGCCTTCAGTGAAATGCTGAACTCTCCTAACTACCGCGCCAACAACGGCACCGGCTCTGTCAGCGAGTACTACCAACTCTCATCCAACGGCAAACTGCTACTCCGTTTCGACGTCTTCGGACCATTCACCGTCTCGCACAACATGGAGTACTATGGAGGCAATACCAACTCCTCACACAACAAGAATGCACAGGAACTGGTATCCGAACTAATCAACCTGGCAGGCAGCAGCGGAGTGGATTTCTCGCTCTACGATGCCGACAACAATGGCGTGGTGGACAACGTGTCTGTCTTTGTGGCGGGTCACAACGAGGCGGAGGGTGGCGACGAGAACACCATCTGGCCTCATCAAAGCAACCTGCGCTACGGACCTACCCGGAACGGCAAATCGTTCAGTTCGTACCTCATGACCTCGGAACTGCGCGGAGCAAGCGGCTCAACCATGGCAGGCATAGGCACTTATTGTCACGAGTTCGGGCATGTACTCGGTCTACCTGACCTTTATGACACCTCCAACAACACCTCCGAGGACAAAGTTTACACCATCGGCAGTTGGGATATTATGTGCAATGGCAGTTACAACAATGCAGGTCGTACGCCCCCGCTCTTTTCTGCTTTCGAACGCTACATGCTGGGTTGGAGCCTCCCCACACAGTTGGACACAGCGGGCATATATTCCCTGCCCCCTTTGGAGGAACAGGACACATCTTTCCTGCTGGCTGCCTCCAGGCATAACCTTCCGCCTTCCCTCCCT
>CAMOMF010000064.1 GCA_946619625.1 uncultured Bacteroidales bacterium | reverse complement strand
CGAGGGAGAAGACCTGATATCCGCCTGAGTCGGTCAGTATGGGGTGGTTCCACCCCTCAAACCGGTGCAGTCCGCCCGCCTTGTGGAGAATGGCGGTACCGGGGCGGAGGTAGAGATGATAGGGGTTACCGAGAATGATTTGCGCATGAATATCGTCCTCCAAGTCGCGCCGGTGCACCCCTTTGACGGTGCCCACCGTACCGACAGGCATGAAGATAGGGGTGCGGATGTCGCCATGGTCGGTATGGATGATACCTGCGCGTGCGGCAGACTGCGGGTCCGTATGTTCCAGAGTGAAGAATTTACTCATAGCCGGTTGTTTACGGGGAACACGATGTGCGGTTTGAACGTTTTTGCCTCTTCCGGTGTCATGAGGGCATACGCCATGATGATGACAATGTCGTCAGGATGAATGAGATGAGCGGCAGCACCATTCATGCAGATGACGCCACTTCCACGCTGTCCGGGAATGGTGTAGGTCTCCAGCCGTGCGCCGTTGGTGTTGTCCACCACTTGCACTTTCTCGCCCGCCACGATACCGGCGGCATCCATCAAATCCTCATCGATAGTGATACTACCCACATAATCCAAATTCGCTTCGGTCACACGGACGCGGTGAATTTTTGATTTCAGTATTGTTATGAACATTTCTCGTAGTTTTGTTATTCACTTCAAAAGGTGAAATACACAACGCACACACCTTTGCGGGTGCAAAGGTACTACTTTTTTTTGACATTACCAAGAAAAAAGGTAAAAAAGTGTTTTTTCTGTCCGATTTTGGGTTGGAACACGCTGTTATGTTACATCTTACCCGCTCGTGCAGCGTCCAAACGGAGCAGGATGAAAAGGAGAATGGTAAATCCCCACATGCCTGATCCGCCGTAACTGATGAAAGGCAACGGGATACCTATAACGGGGAACAAGCCCAGTACCATGCCGATGTTGACGGTCAGGTGAAACAGGAATATTCCCGCGACGCAATAAGCATATATCCGGGCGAACAATTCTTTTTGCCGCTCGGCAATCCCGATTAGTCTGAGAATGAAGAACAAGTATACGATGAGCAGTGCGGACGAACCGATAAATCCCCATTCTTCGCCCACCGTGCAAAATATGAAGTCGGTTGCCTGTTCGGGGACAAAGTGCATTTTGGTTTGCGTCCCTTTCAGGAACCCCTTGCCGGTGAATCCGCCCGAACCGATGGCAATAAGGGATTGCTTGACGTTGTATCCGGCACCTTGCGGGTCGTCCTTTAGTCCGAGCAACACCTCAATACGGCTGCGTTGGTGGTCTGGCAGGTGGTCAAAGACGGTGTTGCATGCCAGCGAGAAACCAATGGATGCCAGCGAGAGCAGTAGGGGTACTAATATCTTGGGTTTGACGCGTGAGAAGGGCTTGAAATGGAAATAGACGGCGCGTGACAGATAGAGTAGGGTGAAGACTGCAATCAGTATCAATGCCGGCAATATACCCCACTTGATAACGATGATAAACAACAGCACGGCTGCGACGCCGGTCACCAGCACGTATCCACTCATCCCCTGTCGGTAGAACATCAGCAGGAAAGAACTCATTACGAGGGCGGAACCTGTTTCTTTCTGCCAAACCATGATGATAGTCATGGGTACGCCCATGATGAGCAAAGGTACGACCATGTCCCGCCAACTGCGCAGGTGGTATTCGTACCGGCTCATGTACTTGGCGAGCGCAAGGGCTGTGATACATTTGGCAAATTCGGCGGGCTGCAGGCTGACGGGACCCAATGATATCCACGACATGGAGCCCTTGATGTCCCTTGCCAAAAAAGGAGTGGCGATAAGTATCAGAATCATAGCGCCATATGCCACATATGATATGGTTTCGAAGAAACGCGAATCGAGCAGCATGATGATACTGCCCATCAGTAGTGCCGTGCCAATCCACACAATCTGTTTGCCCGAGCGGAAGGAGAAATCCAGAATAGAGGTTTGGTCGAATGTATAACTGGCTTCATACACGTTGAGCCACCCGAAGATAGCCAACCCCAGGAACAAGATTATTGCCCACCAATCCACGTTTTTCAGGCGGAAAGATGTGCTACTGTCACTAATGTGTGCCCCATTTCTTGACATTACTATTGAGGACTGTGGTTGAAATATATTGTTTTTTGTCTTTGCGCTTGATTTGTCCGAGCAGATATTGCTCCTCGATGAGTGTGGCAATCGGTGCTGCCCACGTGGCTCCGAATCCGGCATTCTCCACCACTACCGCCACGGCAATCTTGGGGTCGTTGGCAGGTGCGTAACCGATGAAGATGGCGTGGTCCCGTCCGCCTTTGTTCTGTACCGTACCGGTTTTGCCGGCGGAGGGGATGCTGTCGGGCAGAGCATGATGACGACCGGTGCCGTGTGTCATCACGCGCGTCATGCCTTGTTTGACCGGCACGAAGTAACGTTGATCCACTGCCGTGTGGTGGACATGGTTGAGCATGGAGTCGTTTTTTAACAGATGAGGCGTGATGTAGTACCCCTCGTTGGCGATGGTGGCGGCGAGGTTGGCCAATTGCAGGGGAGTAACCAGAACCTCGCCCTGTCCGATGGCATTGGACCGTATCGTTAGTGCGCGCCAACCTGTTTTGCCATAGTACTTGTCGTACAACTCAACCGTTGGAATCATGCCTGCGGACTGTTCGCTAATATCGGCATCGCTGAAACGGCTGCCCAAACCGAATGAGCGCACGTCGTCACACCACAACTTGTATCGGGCGCGAAAATGTTCATTATTCTTGCCATATCCGTCTTTTTCCAGCATGTCACGGTACGCGCACCAGAAATACGGGTTGCAACTTTGCTCTATGGCTCCTATCAGTGCCACCGGCGATCCATGGTGGTGCGTACATTTGATTGGCGTGGACCCGGGACCGCTGCATGGGTACAGTTTGGAAGGTGTGATAGCCCCTTCTTGTTGGCAGATCAGTGCCTGCAGTGTCTTGAAGGTGCTGCCGGGTGAGTATTGTGCCTGCGTTGCGCGGTTCATCAGGGGCTTTGTTTTGTCGTTCAGCAACTCCATATAGTTGGCGGAGCGCTGCCGTCCGACCAGTATCTTCGGGTCCCATGTGGGATTGCTTGCCAGTGCCAGTATTTCGCCGGTAGCGGGCTCGATGGCAACAACGCTGCCAATCTTGCCCTGCAACAACTCCTCTGCCAACATCTGCAGGTGGATATCAAGGGTGAGTGTGAGGTTCTCTCCTGCGACGGGGGCTATATCCAATTCGCCGTTGCGATAAGGACCCTGTATGCGTCCCCTATTGTCGCGCAACAAGACCTCCATACCTTTTTCTCCGCGTAGCACGCGCTCATACGTGCGTTCTATACCCTCGCGCCCGCTATAGTCACCCGACTGATAATAGTCGTCGCGCTCAATGTCCCTTTTGTTGACTTCGCCTATACTGCCCAGCACCTGGGCGGCGGATGCGTACGGATAATCGCGGAGCGTACGTTTGCGGATACCTATACCGGGAAATTTGTCCAAAGACTCTTGCAGCGGGGCGATGTCCTCCGCCGCCAATTGAGTCATGAATATCTGTGGTACATCCTTGGAGAACCCCGGGTTTTTCTTCCTGTCAGCAATGTCTGTTGTACGCTGCTCAAACGCTTGGCGGGTGATACGGAGAGCGTAGCAGAAAGCGGTAGTGTCGAACGTTTCTCCCATCTGCCTATATGCCATGGTGACCTCGTAAATAGGCTGATTGTAAACGAGCAACTCACCGTTCCTGTCGTAAATTAGTCCGCGCGGAGCATACACCGTTTGCCTCAGTAGTGACATGTTGTTGGCCTTCTCGCCGGCAGTATCGTCCAGCACCTGCAGGGTGAACAGGCGCACGATGAACACCGCCACTATCACTATTGCGATGGCACTGATGATGTAACGACGTCTATAGTTGGGGTCATTGATCATGGTTCTATTTGCGAAGGAACTCCCTGCCTATTATTAGCAAAATGGTAAAAAAAGCACTGACAACTATTTGTATCGCGGTCAGCCACAGAGCATGCAGGGTGAAGTTTAGCAGGATAAACAATATCGTATGATGCAACAGTGTCAAGGCGATTGTCAGGCGGATATAGGCCTGCATATCCATAGTGTGGGAGGAAATGGTGCCAATCAGACGGTCGTTATCAGGTACCAGTTTGCGAAGCATATATGGTCGGTAATAACTCAATGCTACGCAGGCAGCCATGTGTGCACCGGGTGTGTTGGAACAGATATCCATGATAAGTCCTGTCACGGCGCCAATAAGCAGTTCCACCCCATGGGGTAGTTCGGCAGGGAGGGCAATCAGAAACAGTATATACAGACACGGATTGCACACCCCCATAAAATGGAGGTTGTTGATTAACAGTAACTGCAGCGCTAACAGCAGCACTAATCGTCCTATGTTCTCTAACCAAATCTTCAAGTTAATTATTCCCCTTGGGTGAGGTCACTTACCCCATTCTTCCAATTGCCGTTGTTCTACCAAGGCTTGGTTTTGAATGATTTGCACGTAGCCTAAGCGGTGAAAATCCGCTGCCAGTCGTACTTTGATATGATAGTAGGCGTCGCTTTCGCCCAACTCGGCTTTCTCCACTATCCCGACCCGTACCCCCTCGGGGAAAGCGTCAGACAGTCCGCTCGTTACGAGTGTGTCTCCCTCGTGCACTTCCACGTGCCGGGCAATGTCTTCCAACTGCGCGTACCGATAGTCCAAGCCGTCCCAATGAAGCGGTCCTAACTTGTCATTGCTCAGAAATCGG
>CAMOMF010000063.1 GCA_946619625.1 uncultured Bacteroidales bacterium | reverse complement strand
CTCGAACGCGAAGAGATAGAGTCGCTCATCGCTGAACACCAGGCAGCCCCACACCTGCGCATCCTACAGAAACGCCTTGCCGAGGAGGTCACCGTCATGGTACACAGCCGCGAGGACTACGATGCCGCAGTAGAGGCAAGCAATATCCTGTTCGGCAACGCCACTGCCGATGCATTGCGCAAACTGGACGAACAGACGCTGCTGCAGGTCTTTGAGGGCGTGCCGCAGTTCACCATCAGCAAGGCGGAACTGGAAGCGGGCATTCCGCCCCTTGACTTGCTTGCCGTACATACGCAGATTTTCCCCTCCAAGGGAGAGGCCCGCAAGATGATTCAGGCGAACGGTTTCTCTATGAACAAAGAGAAACTGACCGACCCGAATACTCCGATTGATGCCAAAGCGCTGATTGATGGCAAGTATATCATCTTCCAAAAGGGCAAGAAAAACTACTATCTTGTAGTGGCGGAATAACGAAATGAAAAGCAAGACACACATACTGAAACTGCTCCGCGTAGTGTTGGCATGCGCGTTCTTTGCAGGAATTACGTTGTTATTGAGCGGTATGACCGAGTGGGCGCACCGCTATTTGGCGTGGATGGCCAAATTGCAGTTTCTGCCGGCGGTGCTCAGCGTGGTTGGCGGATTTACCGTTCTGTCCTTGCTCGTGGTGATTCTCATCTTGGGTGTGATCCTCCTTTTCGGGCGCATATACTGCTCTGTTATCTGCCCCTTGGGGGTGATGCAGGACCTCTTCAGTTGGTGGGGGAACCGCCGTTGGCAACGCAAGATTTCGCGCCGGTTTGGTAAAAACAAATGGCAGTATGAGAAAGGGCATACCGGCTTGAGGATTAGCATCTTCATCATCTTTGTCGTGCTGTTGGTGTTATGGCACCCCGTCGCGTCTATTATTGCGCCTTACTCGGCATACGGACGTATGGTACAATCTTTGTTGGCGCCGATGCAGGAACCTTTAGGGCTGATGGTGTTGTCGCTCATCATGTTTGTAGGTATCGGGGCATGGGCGTTTATGCATGGGCGGGCTTGGTGTAACACCGTCTGCCCGGTAGGTACGGCACTCGGATATGTGTCCAAGTTTGCACTCTTTCGCCCCTTTATCAATGCGGAGAAATGCACCAACTGCCGTGCCTGTGAACGCAACTGTAAAGCGCAATGTATAGACCTCAAGACGCATACGGTGGACATGACCCGCTGTGTGGATTGCTTTGACTGTGTGAATAATTGCAAGTTCGGCGCACTACAATACGGACGACCCGCTCATGTCTCTGTCGATGCAGGGCAGGGTGGGGCGGACAAGCCTGACACTTCACGCCGTTCTTTCCTTGCCATGCTGGGCGCATTGACCGTCACCGGAATCGCTCATGCGCAGCATAAAACAACAGATGGAGGACTTGCCATTATTGAGGAGAAAAAAGTCCCCGCTCGTTCCTTGCCGCTCAAACCCGCAGGTAGCATCAGTCTCCGCCATTTCACGCAACTTTGCACATCCTGCCAACTTTGCGTGAGCCATTGTCCGCAGCAAGTGTTGCGCCCATCTGCTGACCTTTCCACACTCATGCAGCCCGAGATGCAATACGATAAAGGGTACTGCCTCACCGGCTGCACCCGTTGCGCCGATATCTGTCCCACCGGAGCGATTCAGCACATCGACAAGGGCGAAAAAACCACCATCCAAATAGGGAACGCCGTATGGGTGCGCGAGAACTGCGTGGTTGAGACCGACGGCGTCAGTTGCGGCAACTGTGCTCGTCATTGTCCCACTGGGGCGATTATTATGGTTGAAAACGACTTCGGGCAACTCATCCCCACCATTGATACCGAGAAATGTATCGGATGCGGGCACTGCGAATATGTGTGTCCGAGCCGACCTTTCTCTGCCATCTACGTGGAAGGACACCAAACACACAGACGTATTTAGTATGAACAGACGACATTTTATAGGTACTATGGGCGCTGCCGCCGCCGTCACAGGGCTGGCATTGCAGGGCTGCAACAAAACGTCCGCTCCCGCCACTTCCGAAGCAGCCGCTTTGGGCGAGATTCCCACGGACAGCATGGAGTACCGTTCGGGCGTGCATGGCGAACAGGTAAGTCTGCTCGGTTACGGGTGCATGCGTTGGCCGACCAAGCCCGGCGACAACCGACCCGGGGTGAACAATATCGACCAGGACGCGGTCAATGAACTCGTTGACTTTGCCATTGCCCACGGCGTGAACTATTTCGACAGTTCTCCCGCTTATTGTCGCGGCTTTTCCGAGGAAACCACAGGAATAGCTCTCTCGCGGTACGCGCGCGAACAATATTTTATTGCTACCAAACTGTCCAATTTCGACCCATCCACATGGAGTTTTGAGGCGTCCAAGGCAATGTACCAACGTTCCCTGCAACTCTTCAATACCGATTATCTCGATTTCTACTTGCTGCACGGCATTGGCATGGGCGGCATGGAGAACCTGCGCGGACGGTATTTGGATAATGGTGTTCTCGGCTACCTCGTGGAGGGGAGGGTTGCTGGACATATACGCAATCTCGGCTTTTCCTATCATGGTGATATTAAGGGGTCCGGCTATCGCCTTTCT
>CAMOMF010000062.1 GCA_946619625.1 uncultured Bacteroidales bacterium | reverse complement strand
ATAGAAGTAGCAATCCCAAGCGCCGAAATACACCTTATTATTATATATACACGGGCGCGAAACGCAATATCCCTTCAGGCCGTCAAATGTCCAAATCTGGGAGCCGGTACGTAGATTGACGGCTCTGAAACAGCAATCACTACCACCAAACACCACGGCTTTTTTGCCTTGAATATTAGCGATGACAGGGCAACCCATCACGGCTTTGCCCGTTTGAACAGACCATAAACGTTTGCCTGACATTTCGTCCAAGCAATAAATACATCCGTCTGTAGAGCCGAACACCACCCTGTTTTCGTGGATGACCGGAGTACAATTGATGCGCGAGCCGGTTTGGAAAGTCCAGCGTTCTTCTCCCTTGGCGAAACCGATACAATGCATCACGCCATAATCATCCCCCACAAAAACATTGTCGTCATGGCGTGCAGGTGCCGCGTAGATACCAGCTCCAATAGGAATCCGCCACACCTCTTTTACCTTTTTGTATTCTTCATTTACTGCGTAAGAAGGACGAGCCTGCGGATTAGGCAGGGGATACTGAACCATTCCAAATGGTAAAGACATCCACTGAACAGCCTGCTCACCAATTACTTTCTCAGAGAAACGAATGCTGTCAGGCCCAACTGAGATAATGGTGTAGCCGTTGATGTCGGCTTTTCCACGCAGATTAGAGCGGCACAAGACATCGGGGATACCGTCACAGTTGAAAAGCAGGTTGCGGTGATAGTGTCCGCCAATAATACATTGCGTATTGTATTGTCTGAGCAAATCGGTGGCGTCGAACCAATTGTCCACATCCCCGTCTTGAAGCGGATAATGCGTCACGGCAATCACTTTGTGCCCTTTGGGCAGGCTGTCCAATTTACTTTTTGCCCAAGACAAATCCTGCGGAGAGACATGCCCATCCGCCATTTTCAGGATAGGTCCGGTATTGAACCCCAAGAAGAACACATCCTGAAAGGAAAAGGCGAAACGCGTAGAACCGAATACGCGGTCAAAATCAGTACATCCAGACTCGGACCATGTCGTTTCATGATTGCCGCTGGTTATGTAGTATGGCACTTGCAGGCGGTCCAATTCCGCTTTGTTCAGTTCCATGCAATACCGGTCTCCCGCTTCTGTGATATCGCCAGAGACGACGACAAAATCAATGCTATCCATCGCGATTATTTCGTCAATGGAACGTCTCAGGTCCTCTAAAGGGGCAGGATTAGTAGGTGAGATATGTATATCCGTCAAGAGTGCAAAGCGGAAATTTGTTGCCTGCACAGATAAAAAGACACTAATAGTGCATAGTATTCCCAATAATCTTCTCATACAATAGTCTGTTTATAAATGGTTAAGAGAATTTAAGGTCAAACGATTGAACAAAATTCACCACATTCGGGTTTCTCTCAGCCATCAGATTAAACTTCTCTTGCGGCGTGTACGCCATCTTTTCTATTTTCTTTTCGTCCACTTCCACCACCATCTTGATACTGTCATTGTTCAGTTTGCGACGGAGGAACTGCATGATTACCGGTTTCTGGAGGTCCAACTCTTTTTCCTGATACGTATTGCTCAGGGTGACCTTGAATGCAGGCATGTCGGTAAGTGTCGGGGCTATATTTGAGAGCACGGCAAGGAATCGTTCATTGCTGCGGAAAGCAGGCAGCGATTGCAGTTGATTCCAAGCGTCAGCCAATTGCTCCTGGGAAAAAGGGCTGTTCAGGGAGGCTTTGTTGTCAGTGACAGGCGCGGGGGCAGGTGCAGGCTTGGGGGCTGGAGCACCGGGTGCAGCGATGGAATGCGGGATACCCGCCATGGGTGCTGTGGGAATGCGTTGGGGTGCTGCGGGAGTGGGTTGCGGAGAGGGAGGAACCTGAACCTGACGGGCAGGTTGTGCTTGCGGAACAGACTGTGGTTGCGGAGTATTCATTTCCGGCATCGCCAGCGAGCACATCTTTACCAATGCCAATTCCACCGTCAAACGTTTGTTTCGGGCGGTTCGATAGTTGATGTCGCATTGTCCCATCACTTCCAGCACCTTGAGCAACCACATGGCAGCGCAACGTGAGGCTTGTTCGGCGTAGTGGTGTCGTACCGACTCACTCACTTCCAGTAGTTGCACAGTGGCGGCATCTTTACTTACCAACACATTGCGCAGATGAGTAGTAAAACCACTGACGAAATGTCCTGCATCAAACCCTTTGCTCAACACTTCGTCAAAAAGCAATAACGCATCGGTATAATCGGCTTTCAGAGCGGCATCAGTCAGGCGGAAATAGTACTCAGTATCCAGTACATTCAACACATTGATAGTCTGCTCGTAAGTAATATCGTTACCGCAGAACGTTACCAATTGGTCAAAAATAGACAGCGCATCACGCATGCCGCCATCGGCTTTTTGCGCGACCACGTTCAATGCCTCTTCCGTTACGTTAACGCCCTCCTGCGAAGCGACAAACTGCAAGTGTGCAACAATATCGCCAATGGTAATTCGTGCAAAGTCAAACACTTGACAGCGGCTCAAGATGGTGGGAAGCACTTTGTGCTTTTCCGT
>CAMOMF010000061.1 GCA_946619625.1 uncultured Bacteroidales bacterium | reverse complement strand
GTACTGACGGCAGGAGAGGTGGATGTTATCTGCACAGTTGTCATAGCTGCCGCCCCTGACAACACGCTTATCGCCCTCCGCCGGTCCTTTGGGGTTGGGTTCTGTTCCGTAGTAGTACGGTCCGAACCAATCATGGCACCACTCACTCACGTTACCGGTCATGTCGTACAGCCCCAACTCGTTGGGCAGTTTGCTTTTAACCAGATGCTTCTTGAATCCGGCATTGGCTGTGTTCCATGCAACCGTGTCGCACAGGTCACTGCCGGCAAAACGGTATCCTTTGCTCTTGGCACCCCCGCGGGCAGCATACTCCCACTCCGCTTCGGTAGGTAACCGGAACGGCATTCCCGTCAGGCTGTCCAAACGGTGCAGGAACAGTTGTGCATCGTTCCAACTGATATAAGTAATGGGCTGCATAGGGTTCATCCACCCCTCTACGAATCGTTTCTCCGGCATGACGGCATGCCATAAAGCATTGGTGACTTCGGTCTCGGCTATATAGAAGGGGCTTAACACGACGGTGTGTGCAGGTTTGTCGCTGATGGTATGCTCGTCATGCTGATCCGGAGTGGCACCCATAACAAACGCGCCACCCTC
The DNA here is from genome assembly GCA_946619625.1 of uncultured Bacteroidales bacterium. Lineage (GTDB taxonomy): Bacteria > Bacteroidota > Bacteroidia > Bacteroidales > Paludibacteraceae > Colicola. The sequence goes on along the minus strand of CAMOMF010000061.1, from coordinate 3,545 downwards.
CACACGCACCATCCGGAAGTGTACTGTATCTATCAAATATTCAATCCGCTGCAACGAGTCCGGCACAATGTTTCGCTTGGCAAGAACACCCACAGGAAGCACTGTGGCAAACAATAACAGGAAAATCAGTTTATGTCTCATACCAACCTTACTGCAAAGAGTGTGCCAAACCGGGATTTCCCGCCAACATTCCACATGCTGCAAGAATATCTTCGCCCCGGCTGCGGCGGATAGTGGTAGTTATGCCATTGTCATTCAGATAGTCACAAAGCCACTGCATCTGTTTCTCGTCCGTGCCGGGGAAGGGGTTGTCCACTCCGGCATGAAAACGTATCAGGTTCACTCTGCATTGTGGGGCATAAGGAGCCAGCAGTCGTCGCAGTTCCTGTGCATGGCGCATAGTGTCGTTCCTACCGTGCCATACGATGTACTCGAAGGAGAGGCGTCGCTGGTGACGGAAATCCTGTTGACTGACCCAATTAAGCACCTGCCTGACCGGTCGCAGTTTTTCCGCCGGCATAATCTCCGCTCGTTCATCGGCAAAGGGATTGTGCAGCGAGATGGCCAGGTTGCATTCGCTCTCTTTCAGAAAACGGTCCAGTCCCTCGCCTGCTCCCACGGTGGAGACCGTAATGCGATGGGGCGACCATGCGCAGCCGTATGCTGCCGTCATCACCTCCAACGAGCGCAGTACCGGACCTATATTGTCCATTGGCTCGCCCTCGCCCATATAGACCAGATTGGTGAGTGTTTCGGCTTCGGGAACCGAGAAAATCTGATTCAGGATGTCGGCAGCGGAGAGATGTCCGTGGAACCCCTGCGCCCCGGTCATGCAGAACTTGCACCCCATGCGACAGCCCGCCTGTGTGGAGACGCACAGCGTGGCACGACCGTCCTCGGCAGGGATATAGACACACTCGACAAACTGCTGTCCCTTTGGTGTTTGCGCCGTGAACAGGTACTTCTTGGTACCGTCCTCACTGACCGCATTGGCTACAGGTGCGTGACGACCTATACTATACTGCTCAGCGAGTGCTTTCCGCCCTGCAAGCGAGATGTTCGTCATCTGATCGAACGTAGTGGCGCGGCGCACATAAAGCCACTCCGCCAACTGCTTGCCGGCAAAGCGCTTCAGGCCTACAGCCAACGCCACATCCTGCAACTCACTCAGTGTTTTGCCCAATAAAACCTCCATGGTTTATCCCCTATTTGTTCGTCAGTGAATTACCGTTTTAACGCAACCGTCCGGACCATGCCGCCCTTACAGCCGCTTCGTCCTTCAGGATGGCACGTGTAGCCATGAGGGTCAGTACCAATGCCACCAGCGGCATGCCGGCAGACCAATTGATGTACCACTCCGCACCGAAGCGCTGCACGGCAAACCACACATACATAGCCAGTAAAGCGTAGTAGCCGACACATGCCACCGCAGTGAAGATGTTCAGGCGGGCCTGCAAAATACGTTTCTTGAACAGAAAAATATCCACCACTGCCAATGCCGCAATGGCAATACTAATAGCAGTCAGTCCCCATACCGACATATCCAGTTGATATACCGTGCGAAGCGCCGTTTCCTCAGGCAGTACGAACGACACGGGTGAAACAAACAAAGTGACCACGGCGCAAATGGCCGCCAACAATAAATAAAGCGATTGAATACGTTGTATCATTTTAGTTCGATTTTAGTCTAATAATCCTCATCCCCGCTCAACTCCACGGAGTAATGAATACGGAACGATGTTCTATTGAGCAGGCTCAGGTGCCCATAGCCATTCTCCACATTGGTATATACCTGTACGCCCTCTTGTACGCCCAGCTCGCTGAATATATCCGACAACTCGCCGAAAATATCGCCAAAGTCATCAGCACTGCCGTCCTCGTACAATGAAATCTCCGGAGCATAAGAAGAGCGCCTGTTGCCATTAAGGGTGGTTCGATACAGATAGAACGACTCATTGGTGAGATACACATTGATATGCACGGAGTCGAGGTACAGATGGTATCTTTCGACTGCGGGATTTTCGTACGTAGCCGAACCGGTGCCCAGCGTGTCCGTCTCACTCTCGCCGATGAAATCTGCTTTGCGCTCAAAGCAGTCCAGCAGGAACGTCACCTGCTGCGCCTCGCGGAAATGGTCGGCAGAAGTGTAGAGCGGTCCGCCTTGGGTGTAGAGTCCGTGTGTCGTGCGGGGCAGGTTGTATTCAGAGAACATGAAATTGTCGGAATACAGTTGGTTGAAAGCGACGGGAGTATGACGTACCAAAGTATCGTAGGCCTGCGGGTCGTAGTCATCGCTGTACACGTCGTAGTGAGATTCAAAGACGGTATCTGTTCGGTGTCCGAATCCCGTCACATAAAAGAAAACCACCTGCCCGTCCTTCTGGGGCAATCCACTCATCTGCAGGGTGTAAGACAGCACATCATCTATCTGTTCCTGCTGCTCCACACTGAACAGCGGCTGAGCGGGAACGGTCTCTGTTGCCGTAATCTGCTTGTAATCGGGATGGGTGGCACGCACAGTCACTACGTCACCCGCTCGAAGGTGGTTGTCGCAGGTGTAGTAACCGGGTTGCTCCTGCTTGTGACCGGCATACGTCGTGTCCGGGCGCAGAACAGCCGTCAAGGTGGTCCATTCGCCCTCATTCACACGCATTTCCACCGTAGCGTCCATTACCATCCCGCGGCGCCCCATGCGGTTGTTGGGGTTACCTACAAAACGGTTCTCATCCAAGAAAAAATAGGAGCGCGTCAGATACACTCTCAGCGGCTGACCGACAGTAATCTCCGCATTCATGCACAGCACCGCTGGCTCCTCGTCACCGTTGTAGGTAATCATTTTGTTGAACATGTCCCGGCATGAACTCAGGACTACTGTCAACAAAGGGAGTACCAGTATATAAAGCAGTTTCTTCATGAATATAAGCCATTAACAAGTCATTATGGTAGTCGTTGCAATGCTCGCCACCACTTTGCGCCTGCAAAGTTACAACATTTTTTTGACTTATGCAAGAAAAATGCAAGGAAAATGCAAACTTTTTTTTTGTTTGCACCATTTTCCGCCGCTTTTATTGGCGGTGTGAGCTTGCTCATGGCGAAGGAAAAAATCGCTGTTTTTTGCATGCAAGCCCCTAAGAGATATTTCCGAGAGATGACCGAGAGACAACCGAGAGATGAGCGGGAGAGGGGGAATGTGAAATTTTCGGGAAATTTTGATGTACTTAATGGAAAGAGTCCGCTGGATGGTTGGAGGGCATGAAAATGGCAGATTTTAGACCGGGAATAGACTCGTGATCAAAAATGGGGTTATAAGAGCATAGGAGTGTGGCGGGGTGCGAACAGCGTAAGTGTATGATAATTATATTGTTGCACAACATGCAAACCTAACTTATTTCCCTTGCGTGAGTGGTGATTTTTGCTCATGGTAAGGAGAGGGTAAGCAGACCGTATAGAGATGGTATAGAGAAACTTAATTTTCGTTAATGTACATGTTGCGCAGGAGACATTGATAGATGACACCAGTATAGTGAATGCATAGAGCGGGAGTT
>CAMOMF010000060.1 GCA_946619625.1 uncultured Bacteroidales bacterium | reverse complement strand
GGGTACCGAGGACGTTGACTCTATCGCCCAGGATATCCGTTGGCTCTGTTTCCGCTGGGGAAACATCTACTACGCCAGCGACTATTTCGACAAACTATACAAGTTGGCAATCCTGTTTATCAAGGCGGGCAAGGCCTATGTGGACGAACAGACTGCCGAACAGATTGCCCAGCAGAAAGGTACTCCCACCGAGCCGGGCAAACCCTCACCTTACCGTGACCGGCCCATCGAGGAAAACCTACGCCTGTTCGAAGCCATGCAGCGCGGAGAGATTGAGGAGGGCAAGATGGTGCTCCGTGCCAAGATTGACATGGCGAACCCCAACATGCACTTCCGCGACCCGATCATGTATCGCATCATCACCTCGCATCCACACCATCGCACCGGACGAAAATGGAACGTGTATCCCATGTACGATTTTGCACACGGTCAGAGCGACTATTTCGAGGGCGTCACGCACTCTATCTGCACCCTCGAGTTTGTCGTGCACCGTCCCCTTTACGACTATTTCATTGACGAGATGCTGAGCATGTCCACTCCGGCTGACTGGGGAGTGCCAGAGAACAGCCGTCCGCACCAGTTCGAGTTCAACCGCCTGAATATCACCTACACCGTGATGTCCAAGCGCAAGATGCTCCAATTGGTCAAGGAGGGACTGGTTCGCGGTTGGGACGACCCGCGCATGCCGACAGTCTGCGGGCTGCGCCGACGCGGATATACTCCTTCCGCTATCCGCGCTTTCATCGACAAGATCGGTTACACCAAGGTAGAAGGCATGATTGACGTAGGACTGCTCGAGCATACTATCCGCGAGGACCTCAAGGAAAAGGCACCGCGTGTTTGCGCCATCTTCGACCCCGTCCGGCTTGTCCTGAACAACTACGAAGGCTCCGAGACGATTGTGGCACAAAACATCGATGGAATCGAGGCATTGGGTACGCGCGAGATGCCTTTCGGCAAGGAACTGTGGATAGAGCGCGCCGACTTCATGGAGGACGCCCCAAAGGATTTCTTCCGCCTGAGCCCCGGCGGGCGCGAGGTGCGCCTGAAGAATGCCTATATCATTCGCGCTACCGGTTGCGACAAGGACGCTGACGGTAACGTCACTACCGTTTATGCCGACGTGGACCTGAACAGCAAATCCGGAACCGAGGGCGGAAACCGCAAGACCAAATCGACTATCAACTGGGTGGAGTGCAACAGTGCCATCGATGCAGAGGTTCGTCTGTACGACCGGCTCTTTGCCTGCGAGGACCCCTCTGCCGAAGAGGGCGATTTCCGCGAACTGCTCAATCCCGACAGCCTCAAGATTGTTTCCTGCAAAGTGGAGGCTTCGCTCCGCAAGGAAATGAAAAATGCCCAAATAAATGGTCAAATTGTAAATGACCAAATTGTAAATGACTTTGGTCATTATCAGTTCCTCAAGCAAGGTTATTTTGTAGTTGACCCCGACACCACTGCCGAACACCTTGTCTTCAACCGCACGGCAAGTCTCAAGGACAACTGGAAAAAGTAACACCCCGCATTTACTAATTTACAAATTGTTAATTGAATCACTTCTCTCCCGACATAGAGCAAAGAAACGGCAAGGACTATATTTTCTGTACTTGGAGACGCAAGTATGTACGCCTTACACCGGAAGAATGGGTGCGCCAACAGTTCCTCCACACACTGGTGGAGGACTTTGGTTACCCGCACAGTCTGATTGCTGTTGAAGCGGCAATCACCGTTGGAGAGGTGAACAAGCGCTGCGATGCCATTGTCTATAATTCCGCCTTGCAGCCGCTCTGTATCGTGGAGTTCAAGGCACCTACGGTCAAACTGACACAGAAAGTATTCGACCAGGTGGCGGTGTATAACAGGCGCTTGGGAGTGCGCTACTTTTTCCTCTCCAACGGAAACGTCCACTGCGCATGCAGAGTGTTGGAAGACGCCTACGAACAATTGCCGGATATTCCTTTATATTCTCATTTATGTCAGACTACCTAATCGAACTCAATGACACCTTGGACACTGCCACCTTTTACGGCGTGAACAACCAGAACATATCCTGCCTGAAGAACATGCACCCCAAGGTCCGTGTGGTGGCTCGCGGATACCACCTGAAGGTCAGCGGCAGTCCCGATGAAATCGAGGCTTTCGAGAAAGATGTGCGCAAGGTGGAGCAGTTCTGTATCGACAACAATACCCTCACCGAGGACCTCGTGCTGGAAATCATCAAGGGCGGACAACCCGCCGCGTACCGTCACGACAACCTCATCCTGCACGGCGTGAACGGCAAGTCTATCTTGGCACGTACGCCCAACCAGCAACGTCTGTTCCGTGATTTTGACAGGAACGACCTCCTTTTTGCCGTCGGACCTGCCGGCTCCGGCAAGACCTATGTGGCAATCGCCCTTGCCGTACGGGCGCTCAAAAACAAGGAGGCGAAGCGTATCATCCTCTCCCGTCCCGCCGTCGAAGCCGGCGAGAAACTCGGCTTCCTGCCCGGAGACATGCGCGACAAAATCGACCCCTACCTGCAGCCCCTCTACGATGCCTTGCAGGATATGATTCCCGCTGCCAAACTGGAGGAGTACATGGAGAAAGGAGTCATCCAGATTGCCCCTCTCGCCTTCATGCGAGGACGAACACTCAGCGAGGCGGTGGTTATCCTCGACGAGGCGCAGAACACCACGGTCCCGCAGATTAAGATGTTCCTCACCCGCCTGGGGTTGGGCGGCAAGATGATTGTCACGGGCGACCTCACCCAGATTGACCTGCCCAACAGTGTACACTCCGGACTCCGTGACGCCCTCGAGAAACTCGATGGAATCGAGGGAATTAGTACCGTTCGGTTCGACCAGACCGACATCGTCCGGCACCCGCTTGTACAGCGTATCGTGGATGCCTATGCCAAACATACTGCCGTCGAAACAGAAAAAGAACAGTGAAAACCAAACACTACATAGGGTGCCTGTTGTGCCTCTGCCTCGCAGGTTGCGGTGAGACCTTCGTGCCCAAACCCTACGGCTATTACCGCGTGGATCTGCCGGAGAACACCTATCAGACGTTCTCCCTGCCCGGATATCCCTATATGTTCACCTATTCCCGCCTTGCCGAAATACGTCCCAGACAGGAAGCGGACGAACAGTACTGGCTGGATGTGTATTATCCTTGTTTTGATGCACGTATTCACTGCAGTTACAAACCTGTACACCGGAACTTGCGCCAACTGTCCGCCGATGCGCAGGATTTTGTTTTCAAGCACGCAGGGAAAGCCACGGCGATACCCGAGCAGGGATACGAGGACCCCGACCGGCACGTCTTTGGCGTTTATTACGAGTTGCGCGGGAACACTGCCTCTCCATACCAGTTCTTTCTGACCGACTCCACCACGCATTTCTTTCGCGCGGCGGTCTATTTCAATTGTCACCCCAATCAGGACTCCCTCGCCCCCGTCATTGACTACCTGGGTAAGGATGTCCGCACTTTTATCGAGTCGTTCCAATGGCAATAAAGTCTTACATAGCCGACCATATCGCCCGCCGGCGGAAAATGCTTGCCGTGCTGGTCGATCCCGAGAAAGCCGACGCTGCATCGCTTGGTCGCCTTTGTACGCTGATAAACGAGGGACAGCCCGATTTTATTTTCGTGGGGGGCAGTACCGGCAACCGTATAGAGGACGCAGTCCTTACCCTCAAGCGCGACACCTCCGTGCCCGTAGTCCTTTTCCCCGGTAATGCCGCACAGTTCACTCCCGCTGCCGATGCCCTGCTCATGCTCTCTCTCCTCTCCTGCCGCAATCCCGAACTGCTGATCGGCACTCAGGTCAAGGCGGCAAGACGTATCGCTGACAGCCGGATAGACACCCTGTCCGTGGGGTATATTCTTATAGACGGAGGCAGACGGTCTTCAATAGAGCTTGCTACCCTCTCCGAACCGTTAGCAAAAATCGACGATATTGTCGATACAGCCATTGCGGCTCAACTGCTTGGCTTTCAGAGTGTTTATCTGGAGGCGGGTAGTGGCGCCAAAGTGCCTGTTTTTGCTCACACCATATCCGAAGTGCGCTGCCGGCTGCATATCCCGCTCATTGTCGGCGGAGGAATCCGCACCACCGAACAGATGCACCAAGCGTATGACGCCGGTGCGGATATAGTAGTGATTGGCAATCACTTCGAGAACCACCCTGAACAGATACCCCTCTTCTGTCAGGCAAGAATGGAGGATAAATATGCAACAAGACGATGAAAAATACATGCGTTTGGCACTGTCGGAGGCGGAACAAGCGCTCCGTCGGGACGAAATACCCATCGGCTGTGTTATTGTGTGTGACGGCACCATCATAGGTCGCGGACACAACCTCACCGAGACCCTGCAGGACGTGACAGCACACGCCGAAATGCAGGCACTCACTGCTGCCACACAAACCTTGGGAGGCAAGTACCTGCAAGGTTGCACGCTCTACGTCACCATCGAGCCTTGTGTGATGTGCGCAGGAGCCCTCGGCTGGGCGCAAATAAGCAGGGTGGTGTACGGCGCGCCGGACGACAAACGCGGTTATCGCACCTATGCACCCCGTGCACTGCACCCCAAGTGTAACGTCACCGCCGGAGTCTTGGAGGACGAATGCCGCCAACTCATGCAGACCTTCTTCCTGTCCAAACGATAACAACCTCAAACAACCTCAAACAACTTCAAACAACCTCAAACAACCTCAAACAACCTCAAACAACCTCCACGCGAAGCGATCGTCCGAAGCACAGCGAGGAAAGAAACGCCGCAGGGCATTCAAACAATACCAAACAATTTCAAACTTCTTCCACCTCCATGCGAAACAATACCTCCACACAACAACCCATTTGGGAATATACCCTGAAAATCAGTATTCTCTTGATACTGGTTGTGTTGATTTTCCAAATCTTTCCCCGCAGTAACTCACTCTTTACGTACCGTATCGTGGAGGGACAAGTGTGGGAGCACGAGGATATAAACGCCCCCTTCGACTTTCCCATATACAAGGCGAGCGACCAACTGCGCAGTGAGCAACAGGAAGTGCTCAAGCAGTTTGCCCCCTATTACAACGTTGATTACACCGTCGCACAACAACAGTTAGAGCGCGTCTTGGAGGCGGCGCAGGCACAGTCGCTTCCGCAGGAAACGCAAAACTACCTCGCGCAGCAGGTGGAAGCAATCTACAAACAGGGTATTCTATCCCTCGCGGACATGGAGGAACTGCAGACGGAGGGGTTCACCCGTATCACTATCGTCAATCAGCGTCACGTCGCCAGTACGTACCCTCTGGCGTATTGCTACACCCCCAAGAGCGCCTACGACATCCTCTTTGCCAGTGCTCCCATTGCCGCGCAACAGCATATCAAGTCGCTGGACCTCAATTCCTACTTGCTCCCCAACCTGACATTGGACAAACAGACCAGCAACAACATGCGTGAGGCACTCCTTTCCGAGGTGGCTCCTACTCAGGGCATGGTAATGGCTGGCGAACCGGTCATTTCCAAGGGCGAAGTGGTCTCGCCTGATCAGGCACGCAAACTGCGCTCCCTGCAGTTGGCATTGGACCAGAACGGCGCCTATCAAGGCTCCGCTTGGGTGGCGGTGTTAGGCAACTTCACACTGATTCTTTCTTTCGTCGTGCTACTGATACTCTACTTGTATGTGTTCCGACCCAAACTGTTCCACGACCTGAACACCCTGCTCTTCTTTTCTATTTTGGTCAGTACGATAGTGGCAATCGCATGCGCCGTGGTCAACTATACCGACCTGAGTATCTACATAGTGCCGTTTGTGTGGGTGCCCGTCATTATCAGGGTCTTCTTCGACTCGCGCACTGCTCTCTACCTGCACCTCATAACCATCCTGATTTGCTCGCTTGTCGCCCCAGCTCCGTTTGAGTTCCTCCTGCTGCAAATCACTGCCGGCATGGTGGCGGTAGGCTCGTTGCGGGACATGGCACAACGCTCACAATTGGTGCAGACGGCGGGATGGATTCTGTTCTCCTATTGCTTGGGCTACACCGCCTTCACCCTTGCCGTCAGTGCCGATTTCGGCATGCTGCGCTGGGAGATGTACATCTATTTCATTGCCAATGCACTGCTGGTAGTCTTTGCCTACGGACTTATTTATATCTTCGAGAAATCATTCCACCTGCTCAGCAGTATCACCTTGGTGGAACTGACCAATATCAACTCCGAACTGATGGTTTCTTTCGCCGAGAAAGCCCCCGGCACCTTCCAACACTCGCTGCAAGTCAGCAACTTGGCGATGGAGGCGGCGAAAGCTGTCGGTGCCAACACGCTCTTGGTACGCACCGGCGCGCTCTACCACGACATCGGCAAAATGGCATCACCGCATTTCTTTACCGAGAACCAACAGGACGGCATCAACCCCTTGTCACAGATGGATTGTATTACAGCGGCACAGACCGTCATCGCCCATGTGGAGGAAGGAGTGAAAATGGCGCAACGCATGCGCTTGCCTGAAGTGGTACAGCAGTTTATCCGCCGCCACCATGGTACCACCCGCACAGCATATTTCTACAACACTTACCGCAACGAGCACCCGGGAGAACCTGTTGACGAGTCCTTGTTCCGCTACCCCGGACCCAAGCCTAACAGCAAGGAAACAGCGGTACTCATGATGGCGGACGCTATTGAGGCAAGGAGCCGATCGCTCGCCACTTTCACCGAGGAAACCATCTCGGCCATGGTTTCGGAAATGATTGATTCGCAAATGGCAGACGGCCAGTTCGACGATACACCTCTCACCTTTCAGGACCTGCGCGCAATCAAGCAGACGTTCACGCGCAAGTTGGTTTCCATGAACCACCACCGTATCGCCTACCCCGAACTGAAAAAATAGTGTCCTGTATGGTCCGTAAACCGTCTGCAAACCGGAGGCTTTCTTCACTCATGCTCGGACAATCACTGCATGTGCTAAGAAAACGCGAATGTCGGATGAGCCGTATTGATATTATTTGTAAAAATCAAATGAGCGCTCATTTTTATTGCTTTCGGTCGCTTGGGACTCATACACTAATGGGTGCTGAAAACAACATATAAATTGCGCAATTCAGAAAAAGCAGTAACTAATAAATAGTATGGAGCAACTTAGTTAACTATTTTGAAGTGCAGTAAGAAAGACGGTATTGGTTAGCAGTCATGCCGAGGTGTTGCTTTACGTACTTGCAAAAGAAACTGAGGCTCGGGAAATCCATCTTTCCGCAGATTTCTTTAGTGCTCATATCCGTCTGGCGAAGCAGACGCTTAATCTCCTGCGTAGTTACCTCGTTGATAAGCATTTGGGCGGTTTTACCTGTATTGGTATGGCACGCTACGGAAAGGTATTTCGGCGTGACAGCCAAGCGGTTGGCAAACCATCGTACCTCGCGCTGACGACCTTTGGTTTCTTGCAGCAGTTTGATAAAATCGCGGAACAGCACTGCTTGTCTTCCCGGTTTAGGTGTCTCTTCCTGTGTCTCAACACTGCCCTCCAGCCAATTCAGCAATTCAAAAATAGCAGCCTGTGCAAAGATACGGCGAATATTTTCGCTCAACTCGGAATTGCTGTCTTCCATATATAACTGAAAAAGACGATTGAACAGTTTTCCCAATTCCTGTTGCCGCTCGTTGAGGTGGATGATAGGATGATGAAGAATATAGTTCGACTTCTCCCACCACTTATTATCTTTACGCATGCACAGATAGAAAATATCATCTACCGCATTTTGACGTATAGCAATCAACTGGCATGTCAAATCCGGCGAACGCATGTAATTGCCGATAATCAATTCCGGGCGGCAAAGCAGCAAGTCATGAGGACTGATGAGGCATTGCTGTCCGTCTATCTCTATCTGTAACTTGCCGGCTGTGCAGTAGATTATCAACACACAGTCGTTCTCGCTACTGAACCGTGTCAATAGTTCATCTAAGTTTTCCGAAAAGGTAATGTCCTGATTTAGCATAGTTGTCAATTTTGCTGCAAAGTTAGTGAAAAATTTTCATTTATGCAAGTATTTCTTCTTAAAAAGTTTTCCAAAAGGCATATTATGTGGTGTATTTGACACAAAAGTTAATTATTGTGGAATTTTGGAAAACTGACAAAAGCAGCATATGGCATATTATTTGATAAGAAAACGCTTGGACTATAAATCCCAAAGGTCGGTTAGCCCTTAAATGAATTATGCAACATTGTAAAAACAAGGACAATAATGAAAAGAAAATTTTTTGTAGGTTGGTGTCTGTTATGTGTTCTGATTTATGCGCAAACAGGACATGCAGATGACACCATACAATACACTTTGGCGGCGTGCAGACAGATGGCTTTGAGTCAGGGTTGCACCAACCGCTCACAACAGGAGTTGCAGAAAGCCGCAGAACTGAACCGCAAAGCCGCGTTGGCTGCGATGTTCCCGAAAGTGGCAGTCAATGGCACGTATATGTGGAATTCAGAGAATATCCATCTGTTGGCCAATGAGGAAACTTCCGACATTGGCACTGCGGGTGTGAACGCAGATGGGACGGGATATTTCAATTGGAGTGGTAACAGTTTTATGAGCCGTTTGGCAAATGACTTGCAAGGGACTCGTCTGCAACAACCGATTATGGATGCACAAGACTTGGCGGGGCAACAGATTGCCAATGCCTACCAACAGATGTACGACCGTCTCACCATAGACATGACACACGTTGTCGTGGCGCGCGCAGGGGTCACTCAACCTATTTACACAGGTGGAGCTCTAACGCAAAACTACAAGATTGCCAAGTCCACCGAGCATGTTGCCGCCCTGCAGTCCGAAGCCAAGCAGGACGAGGTGATTGCCAAAGTGGATGAAGCGTATTGGCGTGTGGTGAGTGTGGAGCAGAAACACAGGTTGGCAGACGAATACTATCGGTTGCTTTGCAAATTGGAGAGTGATGTTACCGAGTTGGCAAACGAAGGAATGGCTACTCAGTCCGACCTGCTGAAAGTACGAACCAAACGAGGTGAGGCGGAAGTGAAGAAACTGCAAGCGGAGAACGGTCTGACCCTCTCGCGAATGGCGCTGGCGCAACTATGCGGGCTGCCGTTGAGTGCAGTGTTCACCGTGGATGCCAGCGGTCTGGAGCAGACTACTTTGGTTACTGAAAAGATTGATGCGGAAAGTGTAGTAGCCAACCGCAAGGAACTACAGATTGCTCAAGAAGCGGAAGCAATTGCCCGTAGTACCGCCAAGTTGGCTTCCGCCACTCTCCAACCGACCATCGTTGCTTCCGCAGGCTATGTCTATACCAACCCGAACATGGAGAACGGCGTGCGGAGCGATTGGAAAGGACACGGGTTCTTCTCCGCAGGAGTAGTGGTGAACGTGCCCATCGCGCATGCGGACGATATTCTACGGTACAAGGCCGCCAAGCACGCCGCCAATGCCGTAGCGCTCAAGACGGAAGAAACGCGCGAACTGCTGACCCTGCAGACCACACAGGCCAACCAGCGGCTGATGGAGTCGCAACAGAAAATCGCCGTAGCGCAACTGACCTGCCGCAATGCTGCGGAAGTGCTACGTATGGCGGAAGAGTCGTTTGCATCCGGAATGATTTCTTCATCGGAACTGATGCAGGCACAAACGGCTTGGATGTCCGCTGCTACCGACCTGGTGGACGCGCAGACTGAGGCAAAAATGAATGAGGCAAAACTGCTTCAATATATTGGTTTTAACAATTAGAAACAATGAAAAAAGAGAAAGAAGGAGGACTGTTATTGGGCTTGGTAGCCCTGTTGGCAGTAGTGATTATTGTGGCGTTGGTGGGAGTGTTTGCCCTCCGCCCGGAAGAAACGCTTATTCAAGGAGAGGCGGAAGCGACAGAGTACCGTGTGTCCGGCAAGGTGCCGGGACGTATAGAGATGTATCTCTACGAGGAAGGCGAGCAGGTACACAAAGGCGACACACTGGTTGTTATCTACTCTCCTGAAGTTGAGGCGAAGAAAGCACAGGCTTTAGCCGCCCGCAGCATGGCAGTGGCAGTAAACCAGAAAGCCCACAACGGCGCACAGCATGAGCAGATAACCGGTGCTTACGAACTCTATCAGAAAGCCAAAGCAGGCGAAGAAATCTACCGCAAGAGCTATGAACGCGTACAGCGGTTGTACGAGAAAGGCGTAGTAAGCGAGCAGAAACGCGATGAGGTAGAAGCGCAGTACAAGGCAGCCTCCGCTACCGTCCGTGCTGCCAAAAGTCAGTATGACATGGCGCTGGCAGGTGCTCGCAAAGAGGATAAAGCCGCCGCCGAAGCACAAGTGGCACAGGTGGACGGTATTTTACAAGAGGTTGCCGCAGCCGAGGCAGAAAGGTACTTGCTCTCACCCTGTGATGGCGAGGTGAGCGAATTGTTCCCTAAAGTGGGTGAACTGGTAGGACAGGGTAGTCCTGTGATGTCCATCATCGATCTGAATGATGTGTGGTTCACCTTCGCCGTGCGTGAAGACATGCTCTCCAATTTTGCCATGGGTAGCATCTTGGAGATTAAGATTCCTGCACTTGGTGATGCTCGGTATCCGGTTGTCGTTACACATATTAAGGCAATGGGCACTTATGCCACTTGGCGTACTACGAAACAGAACGGCGGATATGATGTACGCACATTTGATGTCAAATGCCGTCCGCAGAAGTCTATCCCTAATCTGCGTCCGGGTATGACGGCGTTGGTAGTGAAGTAGCAGAAAGTCAAAAGTCGAAAGTCAAAAGCTGTGAATTACGTTATTTCTATATGGCATGTGATGCGCAGGGAATTGAAGCAGATGTTCGCCCGACCGCTGTATATGTTTGCCTCGGTGGGCGTGATGCTCCTCTCCACCTTTTTCTTTATCACGCTGATGAGGCAAGGGAATGCGGAGAAAATGCCAATGGCAGTTGTGGACAAAGACCAGACTGCCATCTCACGCAGGTTGTGTCACGAGATGCAGGCCACTCCATCCGTGGATATATGCCTCATTACATCCTCTTATTCCGAGGCGCGCGAAGCGATGCAGCAAGGACACATATATGGTATCTTCGTCATTCCTGAGAGTTTCTACGACGATTTGGTGTCGCTCAAACGCCCGCAGTTGGATTTCTACGTAACCAACGCCTATACCGTGGGCGGCAACACCGCATACAAACAGATGCTCACCGTCGCAAACCTCGTGTCCGGCGCGTTCCAACGCGAAGTGCTGCGAAAAAAAGGAATGTCGGATGACATGATCATGCGGCGCATACAGCCATTAGTGGTCGAGGGGCACATGATTGCCAACCCGTGGAACAACTACTCCATTTATCTGGTCAGCACTATTCTGCCTGGCATTTTGGGGTTGGTATGTATCATGCTCACCATTTTTGCGATTGGATATGAGTTAAAGGCGCAGACCTCGCATGATTGGTTGCGTACCGCCGGAGGCAATTACACCGTGGCGATGATTGGCAAACTCATTCCTTATACGGTTATGTTTGTGGTGCTCGGCTTCGGCTGCTACGCAATGATGTTCGGTTTTGCAGGCTTCCCCGTGTATGGCAGCCA
Source organism: uncultured Bacteroidales bacterium (assembly GCA_946619625.1). Taxonomy (GTDB): domain Bacteria; phylum Bacteroidota; class Bacteroidia; order Bacteroidales; family Paludibacteraceae; genus Colicola. The sequence continues at coordinate 1,895 of CAMOMF010000060.1, read as the reverse complement.
TGCACGGCTGTTGTTAGGGCTGCTGCTGTATATCTTTGCCATGGAGGCAGCCGGTATCTCCCTAATCGGATGTGTGCCTACGTTACGGGATGCCATTTCTATCGGCGCATTATATTCCATGCTGGGCTTCTCGCTTTCGGGGTTCACATATCCGGTGTCCAACATGCTCCCGCCTTTTCAGGCACTTAGTTGGCTGGAGCCTTTGAGACATTATTATCTGATTTATGTGAACGAAGCATTGATGGCGGCTCCATGGAGCAACAGCATGGTTCCGGCTCTGTCACTTTGTGCGTTCCTGTTGCTGGCACTCATCGTCTCTCCACGCTTGCACAAAGCGTTGGTCTATCAAAACTATCCATTGAAATGAAACATATATTCCGGCACCTTTGGTTGCAGACATTAGACACATGGAATGTCTTTATTGCCGAACTCAGACGCATCTTCCGAGACCCGGGAGTGATGGTTATTTTCTTTCTCGCCACGCTGGCTTACCCGGTTATCTACAAGGCTATTTACTGGAACGAGCAGATTACCGATATTCCTGTGGCGGTGGTGGATTTGAGCCATTCGCCTGAGAGCCGTGAGTTCATCCATAAATGGAACGCAGCCCCGGAAGTTAAGGTCGCATATTCCTGCACTTCGATGGCAGAGGCAGAGCAGTTGCTGCGCGACCAGAAGATACACGGGATCCTTTATGTCCCGCATGATTTCGCCGCACAGTTGGCAGATCCCTTCGGACAGGCGCATCTGTCGCTCTACTGCGACATGTCGTCCTTCCTCTATATGAAAGGAGTTTATCTTAGTTGCAATATGGTGATGCTGGAATCGATGAATGCTATCCAGATTGACCGTTACGAACAGATGGGAATGGGTAAGGAATTGGCATGGTCACTAGTACAGGATGCACCCTATACCGAGACGGCATTGTTCACACCTACAGGAGGTTACGGCTCGTTTCTTATCCCTGCGGTGTTGGTAATGATTCTTCACCAGACCTTGTTGTTCGGTATCTGTATGCTGGGCGGAACCGCACGTGAGGAAAACAAAGAATTATACCGTCTTCCGGGGCGGGGACGTGGTTACTCCGTATTCAGGTTGGTCTTGGGACGTTCGGCAGTATATTTCATGATATACTATGCATTGGCAGTTGTTTTGCTAATCGCTATGCCAAGGTTGTTCAATCTGCCGCATATTGGTCAGGTAGGTGACTTGCTGAGGTTCATTGTACCTTTCCTCTTGGCAACGATTTTCTTCTCAATGAGTATGAGCGTCTTCATTCGCAACAGGGAAACAGGCATTGTGTTATTGATTTCCACTTCGCTTATCTTCCTCTTTATTGCCGGTATCTCATGGCCGAAAGAAATGATACCCGATGCATGGCGCTATCTGTCCTATATCATCCCATATACTGCCGGTGCGCACGGATTCATTCATATCAATTCCATGGGGGCTACCCTTTGGACCACACGGACGGAATATATCACCTTATGGAGCCTCAGCGGAGCATATTTCCTAATCACCTGTTTACTGTACTTCTTTATAGGCAAGTACAAAGAGCAGCAAAAACAATGAATCTTCCTGCATATGGCACATTTTTTGTAGTAAAATTGCTAAACTCTTAAACCGTTATGGCAGAACTGATATGCACCCTTTCACCATCATATTACTGACGCTGCTTGGTGTGGTGGTGCTCTTGTGGCTGCAGTTCGGTATCAACTGGCGAAGCAGCCGCAACTACGAGCGCAAGCATCATTTGCTCAAAGCACGAATGCAGGCGGAGGATACAGGGCTTCTGAAACGCCTTCTGTCCTCCAATATCCTCACGACCCGTGTGGACCAGCGGTTCCGACCCTTAGCCATACTACTTGCCAAGAATGGTCGCCCATCCGTGTCTG
>CAMOMF010000059.1 GCA_946619625.1 uncultured Bacteroidales bacterium | reverse complement strand
CGCGCGGAACATTGGTGCCGGACAGCGTCTGGTAGGTGCACTGCGAGAAGAACCCGTGCAGGGCGTGACCGAACTCATGGAAGAGTGTCTCTACATCGTCCATGGAGAGCAGTGACGGCTTGTCGGATGTGGGTTTGTTGAAGTTGCCCACATTGACAATGACGGGACGGTGGTTGACACCCTCGTCGTCGATGTATTGATTGCGGATGTTGTTCATCCATGCTCCGGGTCGCTTGGTGGCACGCGGGAAATAGTCGGTGTAGAAAATGCCGAGCAACTCGCCGTTTTCATCGGTTACCTTGAAGGTCTCTACATCCGGATGATAGACGGGTAGTCCCTCAACAGGCTCGATATGGATTCCATACAAGCGGTGTGCCAGTTCGAAAGCGCCCCGGCGTACGTTGGACAATTCAAAATAGGGCTTGAGTTGCTCTTCGTCGATGTCATAACGCTGTTTGCGCAGTTTCTCGGCGTAATACCACCAATCCCATGGTTCCAACTTCGCCCCGTGAATGTCCTGCTCCAGTAGCACTTGCAGTGCGGCGCGTTCACGTTTGGCCGCCTCGAGACTGGGACCCCACACCTGCAATAACATGTCCATGGCGTTCTTGGCGTTGTGCGCCATTGCGTCCTGGAGAATATAATCGGCGGAGCAGTCAAAGCCGAACAGGTGCGCTTTCTCGGTGCGCAGGCGCATGGTTTGGTTGATAACAGACTTGTTGTCGTTGGCATTGTCATGGTTGCCGCGGGTGGTGTACTCCAACAGAAGGGCTTTCCTCAACTCACGGTTTTTGCAGTACTGCAGGACGGGAGTGAAACTGGTCCGTTTGGGGGTGAAGAGCCATTCCCCCGGGTGTCCGGCGGCGGCAGCCTCTTCGGCAGCGGCTTGTTTGGCTCCTTCAGGCAGCCCTTCCAGTTCGGTTTCGTCGGTGACGAAATGCTGTACGGCGTTGGTCTCTGCCACTACATTTTGCCCGAAGCGCAGAGAGAGCAGTCCCAACTCTTTGTTGATTTCCTTTACGCGCTCTTTGGCATCGGGAGCCAAGTTGGCACCGTTCATGACGAAGGCGCGGTAGGTCTCCTCGGTAAGGCGGAGTTGTTCGGGTGTGAGTGACTGGTTCATTCTGTCGTCGTATACGGCTTTCACACGTGCAAAGAGGGCTTCATTGAGCATGATATTGTCGCTGCACTCGGTGATGAGCGGGGTCACCTCCTCGGCAAGGGCGTTCATCTCGTCGTTGCCGTCGGTCTCCAACAGGTTGAAGAACACGCCTTCCACTTTCTGCAGCAGCAGTCCGCTGCGGTCCAGGGCTGCGATAGTGTTGTGGAATGTAGGGGCTTCGGTGTTGGCGGTGATGGCGTTCACCTCGTCCTTGTATTCTTGAATGGCGGCATCGAAAGCCGGTTTGTAATGTTCCAACTTGATTTTGTCGAACGCCGGCACTCCGTAAGGCGTGTTTTGCTCGGTGAGCAGCGGGTTTTCGTTTCCTTTGTTACATGCTATCAGTGTTATCATAATGGCACTGAAAATTAGTAGTTTCTTAGTCATATAGTTCGTTTATTTGTTGTTCTTGGCAGTCAGCGCCTCGCGGATCAAGCGGCGCACGTCCATGGCTTGGGTCTCGACCACCTTGGTGTAGACAGGGCTGAAATCCTTGGCGTACTTGCACTTGGCGAGGTTGATTTTCAGTTTGTCGCTGTTCTTGGGGTCGGTGAGTACGTCCACGCCCAAGTATAGCGGGCTGAGCAGGGAGATATGGTAGTTATGTTGTTGGGCTTTCTCATACGGACGGTATTGTCCACCAACAGCCGCCTTCCATTTGTCGATGGAAACGAGGAAAGGATAGACGTCCACCTCCTTGCGGAAGAGGGTTATTTCGGCGGAGATAGAGTCGATTTTGTTCTCCGTGGACTTCTTGAACGTGAGCAGTTTGGCAATCTTGGAGAATGTCTCGCCGTCCAGTACGGTGAGATTGGTTCCCGAAATAGAGCATGCTCCTCGCGAAGTGGAGGGCTTGATTTCGTAGAAACCGTTCAGGTAGGTCTCTGCTGCAAGGTGGAACTCGGCATTTCCTCTGAAGGCGCGTAGCATAGGCAGCAAGGTGTCCACTTGCGGGATAAGGTCTACCAGTTCCGCTACGTTGATGTCGTACATATGGTAGTCCAATCCGGCGTACAGGTGGTTCTTTCGTGGCGTTTTGTACATGGCAGTCAGTTCCAGTCGGGCGGCTTTGCAGATGAAACCCATCTGTTCCAGCACCAGCAGACCGTCCTTCACGTACACGCGTCCTTTCAGGTTGTGCACGTCATGTTCCAAAGCGCGTGCTTCCTGTATATGCGTGTTGATAACCAAGTCGGTTCCTTTCGGTACAATATAGGGGTTGGGTGCATCTTCGCGGGCAGTAGGCTCCTCGGTGTTGTTGTTTTCTGATTCCTCCTGATTGCCGATGCCGGAGGTGTATTCCATCAGTTGGTCTATGTCCGCCATGGAGGAGGTGAAGTTCAGGTTGCCGGTGAGCAGTCCCGTGTCCTCCAACCATGGTCCGATATTGGTGACAGTGCCCGACAGGGAGAAATTGGAGCGTCCCAACTCTACGCGGGCGGTGTCGATGTCGAACACCTTGTTCGAGAAAGCGAACTTGATCTCCGGTACACGTATTTTCTCTGCGAAGACCTTTTCCGCCGGAGTGGCGACAACCTGCTGTATGTCAAACTGTAGCCTTGGGTTCCATTCCAACAGGATGTTCTCCTTGTTGTCGGAGCGGTGTGCGCGCAGGTTAACAGACAAGTTGCCCGTATTCATTGCTAGTGTTTTTCCCAAGGCAGCGTCCAGCGCGTTCATATGCAGCCGGAGTTGTACTTGCGGTTGGGACTTGTCCCTCCTGCCTCCGCGAATAGAGGCGGCACCTTGCGGGGCACGCGAGTCTATGCGGATAGTATCATATATCGCTTGCAGCCTTTCCAAGCGGAAATCGCAGGCAAGGGCAGGCAAACCAGCGGTGTCGCGCTGGTCGTATTCCACGTAGGCGCAGATGTCGGGTTTGGACAGTTGCGCCTGCACATGTTGTTTTTGTCCCAACGAGTCGGTGAGGTCCATCTCTGCACTCATGCCTGCCGTTTTGACGTCCAAATCAGCATAGACAATATCCCTGTTCTTCAGAATGTCGCCCAACTGTATGTTGATGGTACCTTCCTCTACGCGTGCCTGCGGACCGTCGGTCATGGCGAAGTCAAGTCCGCCGGGCAGTGCGAGTTTGCCTGATAGGAAGTTGAGGTGTTTGCGGCGACTGACCGCCTCTTTGTCCGTTTTGCTGACGGCAGTGGCGTTAGGGATGGCAAAGGCGAGGTTTGCTTTGGGTGCGGCAACCGCCATGGAGTCCATTTCCGCCTGTAGGTTGCGTAGTTGCAGATTGCCTGAGATGTTTCCGTTAGTGAGGTTCATCTCCTTGAGGTCGTCCAGCAGCATTCTGAGGTGTACCTTGCCGTCGGCATTGCCTTGTACGTGCGTGCCTTTGGGCAGAAAATATGCCAAGTCGGGCAGGTGTACACCTGCATTGACGTCCAAGTCCAGCAACATGTCGTTCATGAGGTCTGTCACTTGTCCTGTGACAGAAACGCTTGAATTTTTCACGTCAGCACTGAGGCTGTTGACCGTGGCGTCTGCAGCGCGGCGGTTGAGGTCCAGTTTGAGGTTGGCGTCCGCCGCCACGTTCTGGAGTGTGTATGGCAGTTCTGCGTACGTGCCTGTGGCATCGGACAGTACCAAGTGGGCGGCAATATAGGGGAAAGAGTCCTCATTATATTTCCCGCACACGTGCGCACTTACGCGCGCTTTGCCTTCGGCGGTGATGCCTTCCGGCATTGTGAAGAGTTCATCGGGCACGAGTGCCAACACTTCGCCGATATGCCAAGTGTTGGTGTTAAGCCGCATGTCCACGTCTATCCCGGGCAGTACCTTGGCGTGTCCTGTGGCATTGGCTTTCAGTTTGTTCACTGCCAGTTCCGCCTGTTTGAGGTCCAGAGAGAGCGCCTCCACCCCCATCCTGCCGTCGGTCCATGCGATATCCGCCGTGAAGGGCAGGGCAAGACGGATTTGTGCGTTGGAGGCGTAGTCCACCCCTTTCATGGAGGCGCTGATGTTGGGGAGAGCCAAGTCCAAACATCCCTCTACGAGCGAGTCTTTCTGCTCGGCAAACAGTGCGATGTCCACGTTGTGGAGTTCAGCAGAGATGGTGTCCCGCAAGTCGAGGAAAGTAACTGTCTGTGCGTCGATACCAAACCTGAGTTCTTCCACCTTGATGGTGCGAAGGAACCCAGCGGAGGTGTCCTCTTCGGTGGTGTCGGCGGGCAGGCGCAGCACATCGAAATTGGTGTGTCCGTCCCCGGCAATGAAGATATTGGCTTGCACGCCTTGGAGTCCCACTTCGCGGATGTTGAGACATCCCTCTTTGAGGAGTTGCATCAACTCCAGCCGTGCCACTACGCGGTCGGCAGCGAGCAGGGTGTCCGAGGGTGCACCAACCGTAGGGTTGAGCACCAGTAACTTGCCGGTGCGGAGTCCGAACTCGGGGAAGGTGGAAAAGAAAGTGGGCTCTATATCGTCAATGCGGTAGTCGCATGTGATGTAGTCTTTTGCCAATTGGTCCACCAAGGGTGTCAGATGTTTGGGCGTGAACACTACGTATAAAGCCAGCGCCACAGCCACAACGGCCAGTCCCACCACTGAGGCGAGCGTTATACCGAGTATTTTGAAAAATGTTTTCACTTCACTTTCTTATAAGTTGTCTGGTTTCCGTATGTATCTTTGAGAACGAGAGTCGTCTCGTTGCACGAAGTGACGGTGTAGGTCTTGGGCACCAAGGCACTGCCAATCTCCATGACGTGCAGTTGCGTGAGTTTGTTGTTGGCGATGTTCCATTTGAACCAGCCGTTGCCGTGCCACTCGAGGTCAGTTTCGAAGACATCGTCCGACTCGTCCCAGGTCTTGCCCCAGTAGTTGTCGCCGCTGTCGTCTTTTTCGAGCGAATAGACCCAATAACAGAGCGTGTATTCTTCCACCCAAGTGCCGCTGAGGTCAGCGGCGGTGTAGTCCGGCTTGTTAAACATGCCGCCGCAACCGGTAAAGACTACAGCCAGTACCGCTACGGCAAGAAAATATACAATGCGTTTCATAATTTATGCGTTTGCTTTGTTGATTTGAATCTTGACATTCATGTCCTCAATCACCGTGCCGTCGGCGAGGTTGTCTTCCAAGCGGATGCTGTTTGCCAGCACCTGCGAGCCGATATAGTCGCTGAAGTGCTCGACTGCGGCGTTGATAGAGTCGTGCCGCTCAAGAACAATGTCGATACGGTCGGTTATCTCCAGTCCGGACGACTTGCGTAGGTTCTGGATGCGGTTGATGAGTTCGCGGGCGACCCCTTCCTCAATCAGACTGTCCGTGAGTTCAATGTCGAGGGCAATAGTCATGTTGCCATCGGAAGCGACCAGCCAGCCGGGCATATCTTCGGTCAGAATCTCCACGTCCTCGGGCACCAGGGTCCAGTTGAGAGAGGTGGAAAGTTGTATGTTGAAAGAGCCATCGGCCTCAAAGCGGGCAATGTCTTCTTGGGTCATGGCGGCAATGGCGGCGGCAAGGTCTTTCATCTGTTTGCCGGCTTTCTTGCCCAGCACCTTGAAGTTGGGGCGGATTTTCTTGACCAATCGGATACTGCTGTCCTCGCCGCTGACAATCTGCAGCTCTTTGACGTTTACTTCGCTTCGGATGAGGTCCGCCACTTTCATGAGTGCAGCCCGGGTGGCGTCGTCCGTAGCGGGAATGACGGCTTTCTGCAGCGGCTGGGGGACGTTCTTCTCGGCACGCTTGCGGGGCGGCAGGGTCATGGAGG
>CAMOMF010000058.1 GCA_946619625.1 uncultured Bacteroidales bacterium | reverse complement strand
GCTTCTATCAGTTCCTTGTTGTCAGCCAAACCGAGGTAGTTGTTGGCGCAGAAATTTATCACTTCTTCGCCGCCTTCCACCTCAATCTCTGACGATTGGGGCGTGATGATGATGCGTTCATGTTTGGACAATCCCGCTTCGTCTATGTCGTGCAACTGGTGTTGCAGATGCTTTTGGAAATCTGTGTACATAAAAAATATTTACGACTGGAGATTGTCAATTAAATAATTCCTTCACTCATCATGGCGTTGGCAACTTTCATGAAGCCGGCGATGTTGGCACCTTTCATATAGTTGATATAGCCGTCCGGTTCGGTGCCGTATTTGACGCACTGGGTGTGGATGTCCGCCATGATCTGGTGCAGTTTCTCGTCCACCTCTTTGGCACTCCAGCTGAGGTGCATGGCGTTCTGCGTCATCTCCAGCCCCGAGGTCGCCACCCCGCCGGCGTTCACCGCCTTGCCCGGTCCATAGACGACTTTGTTCTGAATGAAGGTGTCGATTGCCTCCGGAGTGCAACCCATGTTGCTCACTTCGGCTACCAAGTGCACGCCGTTCTTCACGAGGTTGTCGGCGTCGGCTTTACCCAATTCGTTCTGCGTGGCACAAGGCATGGCGATGTCCACTTTCTGCTCCCATGGCTTCTTGCCGGCAAAGAAAGTAGAGCCGGGGAATTTCTCTGCATAAGGAGCAACCACGTCGTTGCATGTGGCGCGCAGGTAGAGCATGTAGTCAATCTTCTCGCCGCTGATGCCGTCCGGGTCGTAGATATATCCGTCCGGACCGCTGATGGTCCCCACTTTGGCTCCCAGTTGGTTGGCTTTGGTTACCGCCCCCCAAGCCACGTTACCGAAACCGCTGACCGCGATTGTTTTGTTCCGTATGGTGTCGCCCATCGTTTCCAGCATGTGGTTGACGAAATACATCGCACCGAACCCGGTTGCCTCGGGACGAATCAGTGAACCGCCTGTCTCCAAGGTCTTGCCTGTCAATACGCCGGTGTGTTCGCGCGCGAATTTCTTGTATGCGCCGAACAGGTAACCTATCTCGCGTGCGCCGACCCCAATGTCGCCAGCGGGTACGTCCGTATCAGGACCGATGTTGCGCCACAACTCCATCATGAATGCTTGGCAGAAACGCATCACCTCGGCATCGGACTTGCCGCGCGGATTGAAATCCGACCCACCTTTTCCGCCACCCATTGGCAGCGTTGTCAGCGCGTTTTTGAATGTTTGCTCAAACCCGAGGAACTTCAGGATACTCAGGTTCCCTGAGGGGTGGAAACGGAGTCCGCCTTTGTACGGACCAATGGCTCCGTTGAACTGAATACGGTAGCCGAGGTTCACTTGCACCTCACCTTTGTCATCCACCCAAGGCACGCGGAACGTAAAGATGCGCTCCGGCTCCACCATCCGTTCGATGATTTTCGCTTTCTCGAACTCAGGATGTTGGTTGTACACCTCCTCAATTGACATCAACACTTCGCGTACCGCTTGCAGGTACTCGTTCTCACCCGGGTGCTTTGCGCCCAACTGCTGCATAATGTTTTCTACATTCATGGTCTTATATTTTTAGTTGTTTTGACGATTCATTTCCATAAAACACTATGTGTTTACGGTTCGGACTGCAAAGTTACAACATTTTTTTGATATATGCAAGGAAAAAATGAAAAAAGTTTGGCACGGGGTTTGCATGGGTGTTAAAAAACTACTTTTGAGCGTATGAAAAAGACTATCTCTATCCTCAGTTTGGTGTTGGTGCTTGCGATGCCGGCAGCGGCTTCCGAGTCGCGTTTTGTGATGTGCGATTCCACCCGTGCCCTCCTATCGGGCGTAAAGATGGAGTTCCTGCGAATTAACAGTGTTCCCCTGTTCAGCAGTTATGACGGACTGATTCGTTATTCGTTCCCCGAGAATGTAGCGGAAGCGGAGGTGATGTTCACCGGCGCACAGTACGATACGCTCCGCACTACTATCCGCCCAAACGAGTGCCCTCAGTGGATAGTTTTGCGCCGCCGTGCAGGTACCGACAACAGGGTGTACTATACGCTTGGCGCTTCCGTCAAGACCCGTGCAATGACCTCCAAAGCCATACCCGAGGCGGAAGAGATGGAAGTCCTTTCTGTAGTGGAAGATGCAGTAGCCAGGGAAGATGCGTATGCGGCTTCTTACTCCAAGTCCAAAGCCGCCGCCCCGATGCCTGCGTCCAACAACCTGCAAGCCGGCAAACTGACGGCGGGGGAGGGAAATGATTTTGCCAAATGGCACTTGTGGAAAACGATTCTTACCCAGTCGCATGCGCAGTATGTGGATATATGGAAAATGAATGTTAGCGAGCGTTATCGTGTGCAAGTTACGAATACGCAGCAGTTCCCGCTCGCTGACGTTCCTGTGGTTCTGCTTGATGCCGGGGGGCGCGAACTGTTTGCCGCCCGTACCGACAACACCGGTCATGCCGAACTGTGGGCGAATGTGGTCAGCTCGCAGCAAGCAGACCGGCAGAAGCTGATGATTGTCTGCGGTACCGACACCTTGCGCGAAGTGAAGGCTTTCCCGGAACTGAACCGGTTTACGCAGGCTGTTCCGTGCCATACGCCTGATAATGTAGATGTTTTCTTCATCATGGACGCTACCGGCTCAATGGGGGATGAACTTCGATATATGAATGCCGAGTTGCAGGATGTTATCCGTCGCAGTCAGTCCGCTGTGGACGGAACCCTTATCCGCACCGGTGCACTTGTCTATCGCGACCATAACGATGACTACCTCAACCGTCTTTCCCCGCTAACTGAGGATATGAGCCTGACGCAGACTTTTCTCAATGAGCAATATGCTTCCGGCGGCGGTGATTACGAAGAGGCAGTCCCGGAGGCACTTATGGCGGCGGTTAACGTGGCGGAGTGGAGCCCTTATGCCCGTGCGCGTATTGCATTCCTTGTTCTTGACGCGCCTTGTCACTCCGATTCCGTTACTATCGCCTTGCTCCACCGTCAGGCAATTCAAGCAGCGCAAAACGGCATTCGTATTGTGCCAGTTGTTTGCAGCGGATTGCAAGAGAGTGGGGAACTGCTGATGCGTGAACTGGCGCTTCTGACCAACGGCACATCTTTCTTCCTGACAGACGACAGCGGTATAGGCGACACCCACCTCAAGCCCACCACCGATTCGTTGAAGGTAGAGCACCTGAATGATATGCTTGTTCGTACCATCATCGAGTTCAGCCGCATGCCCGAATGTTCGGCTCAGTGGGCGGACAGCGCCCTCATCCCTACCGATGAAGAGGCGTTCCTCCCCAATCCTTTCGGGCCTGAAGATGTGACGGATTCGGTTGCTCACCAACCCGACAAGCATGTCCATAGCTTGGATGAAGTCCTCACAGTCCGTCCCAATCCTTGTACTGATTACTGCTTGGCAGACCTGCCATTGGGTGCCGAAGCCCTCTATCTGGTGGACCTCACCGGCAAGACGCTGGCTGACCTTGGTGCTGTTCCTGCCGACACACGCGCCCTTACCATCTCCACCGCCTACCTCCCTACGGGTATCTATTTCCTCAAGGCGTACCTGCGCGGGCATTGGTACACAAAGAAGGTTATTGTAAGGTAACCGATTTGGGCTAAAAATATCAAAAATGGCATAAAATAATAGAAAAAGGATACTTTTTTTTGCTTTTTCTTGCATAATTCAAAAAAAAGTAGTAACTTTGCAATCGCTTAGTATGCGAAATAACACACTATAAAGATAAAAAAGATTGTAAAATGATGAAAAAAAGTATTCTTTTTGTTGCCGTTTTGGCAATGTTTGGCGTTGCCACCGCTGTTGCTCAGCCCCGTGCTATTGGTGGACAGATTGGTAATGGTATCGAATTTTCCTACGAACACACCCTTGGAAACAATTTTGTTTCTGCTGATTTAGGTTTCCCCGGATGGTTCTATCGCGGTTTTGGCATAGAGGGCGTTGCCACCTACAACTGGTTGAACCCCTTTGGTGCTGATTTCCCAACCGTAAGTCAAGGAGACTGGAACTGGTACATGGGTGTAGGTCTTGGTGTTGGTGGTAATTTTTATAATTACAGCCGCTATTCTACCTATGCTTCCGAATGGATTAACAGCGGTTATGTAGGTGCAGCAGGACGTTTTGGTGTGGAGTACAATTTCTGGTTCCCGCTGCAGTTGTCTGTTGAATGGCGTCCTTTGGTAGGTCCCAGCTTCTACTCTGACACCTATTATGACGAGCATGGTAGTCGTTACGTTGCAAGCAATGGAGTTGGCTTCAACGCCGCTGGATTGTATTGGAACTCCTTCCTTATCGGTGTTCGTTACAAGTTCTAATGCGGCAACATGCTGAACACAGAAAAGGCGGCTCGTTTGGGTCGCCTTTATTGTATCAAAATCATAGCAGCGGGTGCTTTTCTTCTCTCGGTCATCTCTCGGTCATCTCTCGGTCATCGGTCGGTTGTGGAATATGTCTTTAGGGTAGGGGTTGTCCACACATGGTTGAGCGTTTTTACGGTTGTCGTGTGATGGTCTCGTAGGTGTTGGAGCGCGTCGGGTCCAGTGCCATCAGCAGGTCGTATGTCTCGGTTTTTTCGGTTGCTGTTCCGCCCTGGAAGATATTGACCAGTTCATCCACTTTGGCATCTAAGAACATGGGTACGAGGATATTGGTGGAGCGTGCTTTATTCACCTCTCTGAGCACCGTTAACCCCTGTGCAATGCGTGCGCGACTATTCGCCACGTTTGTGTGCATCTCGTCAAGGCACAGGCGGTGATATTCGTAGAAATAGTTCCTGTACGGCTTGAACGCCTCATCCATCAACTCGTTGGCAATCAGGTACCTGCCACTACCGGATTTGCTAAAACCGCCAGCCGAGCGTCCATATTGCCAACCCGCTGCTTCCGCCTCAGTCAGTCCCGAAGCCGTCTGTGCCGAACTGACAATATCTTCGCAAACCTGAAAATACGGAGAGCCACCCAAACGTTGGTAACTATCGGCATCAATGCCCAGAATGAGATAGACGTAGTACGCCAGCATCGCTGTCAGATTGCTTTGAAAAGTGTTCTGCTGATAGAGCAACTGGTCGTAAGCCTGATAGGTGAAGTTGAACACTTTGTCCCGCATGTTCAGCAGCGTAGTGGTATAGGTGGTGTTATACACAGGTCGTGAAGCCTGTATAGTTGCTTCGCATGCGAACTCGTTTTCGCTGACCGCATTGACGATTATCAGCAGATTGCAGTCGATCTTCTCAATGGGCGTAAAAGCCAAGTTGGTCCATTTATTGTTGTTGATAAACTCTGATACCGATTGTCGCAAAGCCTCGAATGTTTCCTTGCTGGAACCTTCAATTTTGTCCGAATTGACGGTTACGTTGCAGTTCAACTCCTGTGCGTTCAATGCAGGGGAGAGCAGGGCTATCAAGACGAGGACAATCATCGTCTTCATTATTCTTTGTTTTTTGCTCATTCCGAAATAGAGGTTATAGCCCCGGTGCGGGTGTTGAACAAAATGTGCGGTTTGCGCTTCATCAGTGCTTGTGGCAACGCTATACTTACACCGAATTGCGCAACGGGGATAGTCTTGTCAATCAGATTGTTTCCTTTGCTGTCGCATAGTATGACCTGTGCCTCTCCGGGCAGGTTATAGACGATGTCTGAAACAGGTTCGGGCTTCTGTTCTTCTGATGGTAGCAACTCCTGTTTGTGTGCAATCAGCGTCAGTTTCAGCGGTTCACCGCTCAGGTCGTCCGCTCCGACAATGCCTGCATAGCGTGAGAATCGCAACAGCACCTTGTCCTGCTCGGTTTCAGCGGGAGTGTAATAGACGATTTGGCGTTGTGTCTTTCTCTTGCTTGTACCCACAAAAAGCGCCACCAGTTCCTCTTCCTGCTCTTCCAATTCGTGCAACATGGTGCTCAACATCTTGCTGTCTGTCGGCATGTGTTCCACTTCACAGGACAGTATGCTCATTCTTGCCTCGCGGATGCGGTAGATTTGCTTGGCAGCCGCCTCTGCCATCTTTGCCTTGGACGAAGCAAACAGCGCTTCTTCTGAGAGCGGTGCCAACTTTTTCTTGGCTTTATGCCCTTGGTTCGTTGCGTTTGTGCCTGTTTTTACACTCGTTGCATGCTCGTTGTTTTTGTCTGCTTCTGCGTTATACGCAGCCAGCACGCCGTCTTTGTTCAGCACGATGCTGCCGCGCTGTGTAGCAGATAGGTTCAGTTTATATGCACGCTCCGGGTCAGCCACCGTCTTGGTGTGCAGTTTCACGTCCTTCAGTTCATAGGTTTTCTCGTCCGCCATGACAATCTCTTTTGTGCCTAAATAGCGCTCTGCATATTGGTAGAAAGGTCCTTGTGTCCGCGTTGTTTCTACATACTCCACCTCAAATGCCAGTAGCGTTTTGGGCATGTAATAAACCAATACGGCGTCAGTTGTGGTCAGGGTTTGTGCACCTGCCATCATTGCTGATACGATTACCCACAAAATTAGAATAGTACGTCTCATATCATTTAGTCATTTACATATTTACACATTTATATATTTGCGCATTTACACCTTCCAAATCCTCTCTGCTGCCTTGGCTTGGCCCGTCAGCATATCCATCCCGTTCCTGACTCTGCACCCTCGAAGGTGTCCCTCGCGCAGAAAAACAGTCTCTTCGGGGTTGTATATACAGTCAAACAGCAATTGCCCTTCTTGCAACCTGTCGTACTCGATGGGAGGAAATGCTTCGGTGTCGGGATACATGCCAAGCGGCGTGCAGTTCACTATCACTTGGTAGTCCTCCGTCCGCAAACCTTCGTATCCAAGCATTCCTTCTCGTGGGTTGCGGGATACATATGTTGTTGTCAGTCCCAGTTTTCTCAGCCCGTACCGGCATGCTTTGGCAGCTCCGCCTGTGCCCAAAATCAAAGCCTCTTTGTCCGTAGGCAGCAGCATGGGACGGATTGCCTCCACAAACCCCAGAGCGTCGGTGTTGTAGCCGATGGTGCTTCCGTCAGGCAGGAATTGTATCACGTTTACCGCACCTATCTCCGCTGCTGTCTCGTCCAATTTGGTCAGATAGGGAATAACAGCCGACTTGTACGGAATAGTCACGTTCATGCCGCTGAACATGCCGCCGTCTGCTGCAAAACGCTTGCGTGCCGACTCTATCAGTCCGGGAAAAGCCTCTATTCTTTCCAATGGGTACAGCGAGTACTCAGCCTCTATCCCCTCCACGGCAAACTTCTTGTTGAAAAAGTTAGCCGAAAAGGATTGTACCAGTGGATTCCCTATGATCCCGAAATGCTTCATATCTTGTTATTATCGTTCTATTTGTAACTCGACAACGCGGGTCGTTTTTTCTGTTATTTTGTACTTGTTGCTAATGCGGTGTCCCACCACCCAAACAATCTCTGTCGGCTTATCGGCATCGCATACTATCCACACGGCGTGCTTTTCGTGCAGCGACAGTTTCTTGTCAGAGAACAGGTCCTGCAGTTTCTTCCGTTGCGCCTTGCCATGGTTGCATATTGGCAGAAACGAGTCGCCTTCTATCCAGTGCCTCAGCCCTAAGTTTTCCGGCAGAAGGTCTGCATCGAACAGAGCGTATTCTTCACTTGCCCCAGGGTAGTGCTCCTTTTCTTTTTTCGCGCGCACGCTACGCACGAGGATAGGCATGACCTCCTCTTCCTGACCCTCTACAGCTGTCTCCTCTTCGTTGCTACTCACTCGCAACTTACCATGGTCAATGTAGGCGGTGTAGTGCTCAGTCCTGAACTGCTGACCCGAAGAGGGTAGGGTCGCCAGGATATTGTCCACCTGTGTGCTGTTGAACCCATATGGGCGGAGCAGTTCGTATAGCAGCACTTTCTCTGCTTCTGAATCCATCATCTTGGGTACCTGCGAGTCCGCTCTTAGTAATGACTGCAGCAGCAAATCGTATTCACCCATCAGTTCCGCCGTGTGCGCCATATGTGCTATTTCCGTCTCTGTCCAAGTGGCGAGCAACGCGCGGATTGCATTCCGACGGATACTCGTGTCCGCATTGGTGCTGTCTGTCACGTACAGGTAACCTTTCTCCTTTGCGTATGCCTCTATCTGTGTGCGCGTCACGCACAGCATGGGGCGAACAATCCGGCCGTTCTTGGGTTTCATGCCCACTAATCCGCGGATGCCGGTACCGCGTTGCAGGTTCAGCAGCAGCGTCTCGGCTTGGTCGTTCATATGGTGTGCCACGCAAACAGCCTCGCAACGGTGCTCCTCACGCAGTTCCTCAAACCATGTGTACCGCAACTCTCGTGCTGCCATCTCGATGGAAATGCCGGTCGTGGCTGCATGCTCTTTCGTGGCAAAATGTTTCACGACCAAAGGTATGTCCAGTTCTTTGCATAGTTTGCGTACAAACGCCTCGTCCCGGTCAGACTCTTCGCCGCGGAGGTGAAAATTGCAATGCGCTGCCACAATCGAATAGCCTAAATCATGCAGCACATGCAGCAGACAGACCGAATCGGCTCCTCCGCTTAGTGCCACAATCACACTCGCCTCCTTGGCAAGCAGTCCATGCGACTCTATGTATGTCCTGACGGTGTTGAGCACTATTGTAGTTTGCTGATATCCACCAAGTT
>CAMOMF010000057.1 GCA_946619625.1 uncultured Bacteroidales bacterium | reverse complement strand
CAAAACTAGAATAAACTATACCTCCTTCACCAATAGCATCATATGTCGCCCTCATCTCATCATCCAAGTCGCTCTCATCAAATGCACTTCCTACCTCGCTATTCATATCTGTCGCTTCGGGATGGTCTTTTATCTCCGTCCATGCTTTGATGATTTCTGACCGCTTCTCTTTATTATGTGCGAACTCTTCAATCTGTCCGTACTTTGTCACTCTTGGGAACATCTGTCCTTGCGGGTTCTGCGCTGACATATACCTCTATGTTCCTCTTTTTGGGGTGATGATGGAGACCTTTTCACAGGAGAAGAAACACCATTAGTGCATTTTTGG
Source organism: uncultured Bacteroidales bacterium (assembly GCA_946619625.1). GTDB lineage: Bacteria > Bacteroidota > Bacteroidia > Bacteroidales > Paludibacteraceae > Colicola. The sequence goes on along the minus strand of CAMOMF010000057.1, from coordinate 2,415 downwards.
TGCATCTTTTTGGGATACAAAAACCCTAAATGCTTAGTAACTAAGAACATTTAGGGTTTGTTTTGTGGAGCATATCAGACTCGAACTGACCACCTCATGCATGCCATGCATGCGCTCTACCAGATGAGCTAATGCCCCTTCGCGTTCGGTACTCTCGGACACAGACTGAGTCTTCTGCTTGCGCGACAGACTCATTTAAGTCCTCGAGCCCTCCGCTCTCCTCATCGAAAACTGCGTTTTCTCTTCGGTTTTTTCCAAACAAACTACGCTTTACAGATTCGCTGACGCGAATAGGGCGCTTCGTTTGTTTGAATGCGGGTGCAAAGGTAATGCTTTTTTTTGAGATACGCAAGTTTTTGGGCAAAAAAAGTACACTAAACTGCACTTTTTTACCGTTTTTAGGTATTTTTGTGCAGTTTAGTGTCGTTTAATCGGACAAAATCCTACTTACTCAAGCAAAGAGAAATTTACTTGAGTAAGGAGAGTGAGCGGTTGACGAACTTGGCGAGTGCTTCGCCTTTCAGTTTGCCGGCAGAGAGGAGAGCAATATCCAACATCTGGTGCAGGCGCTCGTCTTCTCCCTCCAACTTGTAAACCGTCTTGAGAACCGTTTCCTTCTTGCCGTCCTTACCCTGTTTGTCGCAATTGCAGTCCTTGCCGTCTTTGTCGCATTGGCAGTCTTTACCGTCCTTGTCACAGTTGCAGTCATCGCACTTGCCGTCTTTCTTCACCTCTTCTTCCACTTGCTCGGAGGTCATTTTGCCGACCAATTCCTGAACGAGCGGGTGAGTGGTGTTGAGAACGAGGTTGAAGGTCTCGGGCATGTTGCCGTAGAAAGACATTCCCTCTTGATGCTGTGACATCTCGCGCATACGGCGCATGAACTCGTTCTGAGTGAGGTAAATGGGCAGTTCGTCTGCACCTGCCGCCTCGCAACTGACGTAGTACTTGAGTTTCTCCGATTCTGGAATAATGGCTTCGAGTGCGTGACGGAGCCCTTCCTGCTGTTCATCGGAGAGTGTCTGCTCGGCTTTGTCCTCCTTGCGGATGAGGTTGTCGATCAGGTCGGAGTCGATACGTGCAAAGCGCACCTTGTCGCCTTTCTTGTCGTCTCCGGAGTCTTGATACGCCGCTTCGCCGTATTTCTGTTCCGCCTGCGAGATAAAGTGCACGTCCAGTTCGCCGGTCATTTCGAGCACATCGTAACCTTTCGCCTTGGCGCGCTCAATGGCTGCGTAATCTGCATCCTTATCCTGAGTGTAGAGCAGCACGATGTTGCCGTCCTTGTCGGTCTGCGCCTCTTTGACCTTGGCGATATAGTCCTCCAGAGTGTAGTATTCCTTGCCGACAGTCTGCACGAGGGCGAACTTGGTGGCGCGCTCGTAGAACTTTTCATCGGTGAGCATTCCATACTGCACGAACAGTTTGAGGCTCTCCCATTTCTCTGTAAATTCGTCCTTTTGGTCGCGGTAGATTTCGAAGAGTTTGTCCGCCACTTTCTTGGTAATGTGGTTGGATATCTTCTTGACGTTTTGGTCGCTCTGGAGGTAACTACGACTGACATTGAGCGGGATGTCGGGTGAGTCGATAACGCCATGGAGCAAGGTGAGGTACCGCGGCACAATATTCTCCACTTCGTCGGTGACGAACACCTGGTTGCAGTAGAGTTGGATCTTGTGGTTATGGATATCGAGGTTGTTCTTGATTTTCGGGAAATAAAGAATACCTGTCAGGTGGAAGGGATAATCCACGTTGAGGTGTATATGGAACAGGGGTTCCTCGAACTGGTCAGGATAGAGTTGGTGGTAGAACTCCTTGTAGTCCTCCTCCTTGAGGTCCTGAGGGTTGCGTGTCCAAGCGGGGTTGGGAAAATTGACGATGTTAGGCTCGTCGGTTTCCACCTGCTTGCCGTCCTTCCACTCTTTCTTCTTGCCGAAGACTATTTCTACGGGGAGGAACTTGCAGTATTTCTTGAGAAGCCCCTCTATCTTCGAGTCCTCGAGGTACTCCTCGAAGTCGCTGCCGATGTGGAGCACAATGTCCGTGCCGCGCTCGGCTTTGATAGTGTCCTCCATTTCGAACTCGGGGTTTCCCTCGCAACTCCAGTGCACCGCCTTGGTGTCGTCCTTGTACGATTGGGAGAAAATCTCGACCTTGTCGGAGACCATGAAGGCAGAGTAGAAACCGAGACCGAAGTGTCCGATGATAGCCGCGGCGTTGTCCTTGTACTTGTCGAGGAACTCCTCCGCGCCGGAGAAAGCAATCTGGTTGATGTACTTATCGACCTCCTCGGCAGTCATACCGATACCGTGGTCAGTGACGGTGAGGGTTTTCTTTTTCTTGTCAATAGAAATATAGACCCTGGTGTCACCCAGTTCGCCTTTGAACTCGCCCACAGAGGCAAGTGTCTTCAGT
>CAMOMF010000056.1 GCA_946619625.1 uncultured Bacteroidales bacterium | reverse complement strand
TTCATCTTATGGTCATCTTATGGTTATCTTATGGTTATGTTATGGTTGTGTTCTATGTTTTTGTTATAGTTTTGTCTTCTACCAACACAAACTGCCCACCGCAAACGCAGTGGGCAGAGTGGTTCATATAGGGTTCTTGGGGTTAGTTACCTGCAATCGGCAAAACAAAGGTCTTATTTATAAAACGGTGAAAGACACGCGTTTTCCCATACCGGCAAAAATATGGAAAATTGTGTTGATCGACACATTAGGATACCCCTTTTCAACGCGCGAGATTGTACTGGCTTGCGTACCGGTTTGTTCTGCCAGTTGGCGTTGGGTGAGACCAGCAGCAAGTCTTTGCTCTTTTAAGCATTCTCCTAAACAAAAAGCCTCAGCACTTGCTTCAAATGACTCGCGTTCGGGCACGCCACGTTTCCCATACTCGGCGTCTAACAATTGCTCAAAATTAGAGCAATCCAATATTTGCTGTTTCTTTTGTGTAGTCATATTATCTCTGGTTGTTAAAATACTCTTTCATTAATTGTTCTCCTCGCTCGATTTGTTCCTTAGGTGTCTTTTGTGATTTCTTCTGAAATCCGTTGAACAATACAACGAGGTTCCCTTTGTCAAAACAACAAAACACGCGATAGATATCACTCATGGATTCTATACGAATCTCATATAAGCCTTTTACACTCTCAATCTGCCTGAAAAACTTAACCGGTATTTGCTGTTGCGTCTTGACCAACATCAATACTTGATTGATTTTCTTCCTGACTGCTTCGGTTTGTTCCACATAAAACGAAGTAAAATAGTGCTTATAGAATATTATTTTACGGACAGAATCCATTTCTCCACTTTGTTTTGGTCTGCAAAGGTACTGCTTTTTTTTGAATTGTGCAAATAAAATGCAAAAAAAATGCACACAGCGGAGCAGATCGTGCCATTTTGGCTAAGAACATGAGGTCATTTTGCACCATTTTCCGCCGCTTTTATTGGCTTTTTGCTTCAGCAAAGAAGAGATTGGGGAGGGGGAAAGTACCATTTGTGCAAATCATTCTGCTCAAAGGAGTCTAAATATCCCTTTTTAGGTCAAAAACCACACAAAAAGCGCACCCACACATTTCTGTGCAGGTGCGCTGAGAATGTAGCCTTTAGGCTGTTAGGGAATTAATATCCCGCGTCCCAGTCGTCCATACGGCGACCGCCGTCGAGAACTGCGCCACCTGAATAGTTGGCACCAATACCAATCGTTTCTTCGCCACTTGCGGTTACAATATCATTCTTGATGCTTACAATTTGAAGCATCGGATTTTCATATTTCTTCATAATAGTGAATTTACTAATTTACAAATTCTTAATTTTCAAATTGAATAAACGTTATCTTACTACGCGACCTACTGCATCGTAAACAATACCATTACGCATAATGTAGATATTGCCGTTCTCGAAGAACTTAACTATTTCTTCATTAGCCTCAATTGATTCAATGGCAGTTGCGTTGTCCTCTTCTACCACAATACGGAGAGCACCAGGTGCAAGACTGAGACCTGTCAAATCCAAATATGCTTTGCCTACACCAACCGTTGCCCCTTGGTCTTCAAGGCTTTGGAATTGTGCGCCATCATTATTAACGAGAACATAGTAATTTGCATTCTCTGAAAGAACTTGTACAGAAGGACAGCCAACGAGTTTATTGCCAGAAACAGTTTCTGCGGAAGCAGCAACAGGAATAGTAAACAATCCTTCTGCACCTTTCAAAAGAAGTCCCGTGCCGGCAGGAACAGCCGTATTAATAGCTGTAAGGGTTATTGTACTATTTGCAAGATCCACCTTTGATTCCTCAATTATGTATGCATTCAGTCCGGCAGGAAGGCTCGCCAAATTAAGCGGATATGAGCTGGAGAATGTGCACCAACCTGCGGCCGAGATAGTGCCCGAAACGGAAGAAACATCCAGATCTTCACCTGCTATCAACATTGCCGCTGCGTTCTTAACGATAGTTATGGCATTGGTATTGTAGTTTCCATAGTCATCGCAAGAAAGACCAAGCGCAAAATATTTAAGGCTATTTGAAGCGTGCATAGTTACATTAGTTGTTCCATACGCGTAAGCCATATTGACATTGCCGGAAGGTAATGATTTCGATTCATCAATGGTTTGAATATGACTTCGAGAATTGGAACCACTAAACAATATTATACTATCACCTGCAAATTCAACTCCATTCCATAATTTATACATCTTTGAAATTGGCGTGATAGCTCGTTTTGTTGTAGCCTCATTCTTCAGAGTACCCCAACCCCAACGGTTCTTAGAGGCATCAGAGTTATATGTATAAACCCAAATTTTCATATTCAAGACGGGAACATTACCAACGAGATCTTCAAGAGCGATCATTCCCTTTCCTCCACCAGCTGCAGCTTCTGAAATAAAGACGAGATCTGCATCGTCCAAATTTCCGTTTAGAGCAGTCTTTTGTTCATCAGTAATCGAAGATTTATAATCCTTAATGTCAACGAGAACTACATTGTAAATGGTTTTTAACGATTTGTATATTTCATCGTTAGCCACATTATAATCTTTAGGTGCATTCTCATAATTCGACTCATATACCCATGCCACATAACTCTTTGCGGGGGCATACGTGTTTGTTACATTCTCATCTGTTACGTCTGAATCGTCATATCCGGTTTTGTCCACAGCCTTTGCGTAATAATGAGTAGTACTTGTAGCATAAGTCACATAAGGCGATGTTTGAGTGGTATATAAAGAACCATCCGTTGAAACCTTCAGCGTAGAAGATGTCTCATTATTGGTAATCGTTACCTTATATCCGTGATTCTCAAAATTAAAATCACCTACTACGATAGTCGGAGCTTCGCATTTGGGTGTTGGCGTAGTAAAATAGCCGGGTGTAGACAAAGCGACCCAATCACTCTTGTGAGACGCGTCGCATACACTACGAACCCATGCGTAATAAGTGGTGCTAGCCGTTAGAGCATCAATAGTGGGAGTCTTAGTATTGACATTTATTGTGGCATCTGTTTCTGCCGTAGGCTCGGTACTGCTCGTTGAACAATATATATCGTATGAGGAAGCACCTTCAGAATCAGTAATTTCGAATGTCGCAGATGTTGAACTAACAGAATTAACCTCAAATCCAGTTGGAGCATCGGGAGTGGAACATGAAGGGGTTGTAATAGTTATGGATTCCCAGCAGAAAAGTTTTCCAGCACCTGTACCAGAACTACTATTAAACATTTTAACAACGGCTTCCCCATCGGTGAGATTCCCAGCTGTTACAATTATTGTAAGTGTGTAGCGCCCAGGATATTTCGTCTTGTCCGCACGAGCCGAGGTAACAGTAAGTTCAGTAGTTCCTGCAGCTTTATATGTTGAAGATGTCCAGGCTGTTCCATATGCGGTTGCATCAATAGAGGCAGTGATTCCAGCGTCATCAGTATCAGAGCCAAGATTCTTGTTCACAATAACTGTTAATGTACAAGCAGAATTGACATGAATGCCGATAGTGTGTTGAGAGCAGGCGAAACCACTAGATGTATATTGCGCGCCCGCTCCATTACTGCCCCATTTATTCGAGGCAGTAGATTTATTGCCAAATTTTTTCGAAGAAATATACGCTGGAATGGAAACACTTTCACTCCAAGCAGATGTACTAGCGCTAACGCTGGCGGAGTTTCCCGAATAGAACTTCACGCCATTATGCCAGTATGTAGTGTTAGCGGAAAGAGTTCCAATTGTACTAAAATCAATAGTGCCAGAAGCATACTTTCCATCAGTCGAGGTGCTTGCCGCTCCCCATACATTCCCTACCGAGCAGAGGAGGCCCAAGAGAATTAAAGATAAAAGTTTTGTTTTTTTCATTTTGTTTGTTGTTTTTGTTGTTAATATTGTTGTTATAGTTTCTTTCTTAAAGTATACTTCATTTTATAACCCGGCTGAAGGGCATACTCGTACTCTGTATCATCGCGCAGGGCCTGCTTGAGTAGCAGTCCAACGGCACGTCCGGATTCTGCTTTCGCCTTGGCAGCGTTGCCTTTGTATCTCTCAAGGAGCGAGGCGTATAACTCCGTCAGTGGGTACATACTCCAAGCTGTGCTGTCTTTGCCTACAAGTTTATAGGCGTAGAAACCTTGCTCTTTGTTCTCCGGCTTGTTAATCCAATTGTGTGCTTCGTCACGCAGAAATACTCTAATCTCTCTACGCATTTGCGAATCCAAAACATTCGAATGGTAGCAGCGTATGGTCTTGTCTGTAAACATAATATATGTGTTTTTTGTTTGTTGTTGCATTAGTAATCTCATCCACTCCTCCAATACATCTCCGTACCCTCTGCATCCGTGTTTGTTGTAAAAAGGGGTTCTACTTTCACAAGCAAAGACCCCTTCCAAATTTGTACTAACAATAATTAAAACAAATTTTTTTTATGAAAACAAAAAGAGAGCCTGCTTTCACAAACTCCCTTACGAGAGATCCGATCTCACCCACTAATCATCTCCATGAAAAAGGAGTTGCCCTCCGCTTAGGAGATGGGAGAAACGTTCCGGACCTAATTTATATTATTCACGCGCACGGAGCAAAAGATATGTCAAAGGGCACTTTCGGATACCGACAGAATACATAGACATATAAAAAAAGCGTAGACCTCGAGTTGCTTATTCACAAACCGAGGCCTTCGCATTGCCCTACAAATCAAATAAACAACAAGAAACCTACGCAGATATGATAAAGGGCCTTGACTGTTCGTCAAAGCAGGATATATCATACCTGATAGGCGTCAATTGTTCACTTTGATTTTGATTTGTATACTGAAAGTTGCGAAGTTTCGGTCTGTCAAACTCAAAGCGTCAATAAACGCTGTAATATGTATGTCTGTTGAAACAGAGTGCATTATGCACGGTGCACGCTTGCACCGCTCCATTTCAATCGGGTCGATTTCATGCCACTCCGTCCCGCAAAGAGACAGCGCGCACTGAAATCGACTGCAAAGTTACAACAAATATTTTATATTTGCAAATCTTTCCTCCCAAAAAACGCAAAAACGTCAATTATCCCGCATTTTTTGTCAATTTTTCCACAAAGTCTGCATTGAAAAGTTATCGTTTTTATTGAATTTTACAAAAGTTCCGCCGAAAAAGTGTAAATGCTCTCTGGAAACTTATTACTGAAACAATCATTCGTAAGATAAAGAGATGAGATGGATACGGGATTGAGAGATTGCAATATGCCAGTTTGAAATGGCAAATGAGGTATGGTCCAAAATGTACAGAAAAGAGAAAAGTGCGATTTGAGTGCCAAAGTGTTACGAAAAAGCACTATTTTATAGAAAAATGTACTAAAAAAGTCAAAAAAGCATAAAAATATTTTGTCATATCAAAAAAAAGCAGTACCTTTGCGCCCGATTTTGAAAATGAACACGGACAAGTACTGCGGTAGCGTAAATCGGCACCGGTTGAACAGGAACGTTCTGATAGGCACGAGTAGAAACCAAAACGTATAATTTAACATATCAAGAAAATGAAAAAGGTATTATTTGTACTTGCAGTTGCTGCTTGCGTAGTAGCATGTGGCAAGAAAGAGGCTAAACAGGAAAGTGCCGAAGAGGCAGCCCCTGTAGCAGAAGAAGTTGTAGTAGAAGAGGCCGTAGCTGAAGAAGAGGCTACTCTGGTTGACACTGTCGTTGCTGCCGTTGAAGCAACTCAAGAGGCAGCTGAGGCTGTAAAGGATGCACTTCAGAAGTAATTAGTCCACAGACAAGGTAAGAGTCCATCCGCGCGGGTGGACTTTTTTCTTCTATAGGGGTTGGTGGCGGACAGACGCGAGTTCCGTCGCTACAAAATGATGTGAGTTATGAACCTGTGTATTGACCAAGGTAACAGCAGGACCAAGTTGGCTATTTTCTCGGACGGGGAAATGGTGAACAACTTTATCTACAAGAAGTTTGATGCAGAAGAGATTGTAAAAATCTGTTCGCTATATCCCGTGGAGAATAGTATCATATCGTCGGTAGTGAACATTGACCCTGCGATAGTGAATACGTTGAATCGCCTGAGCAAACGCTTTATCCTGTTCGACCACAACACCCCTGTACCGCTACAGAACCTGTACGGTTCGCCACAGACTCTGGGTCAGGACCGCCTTGCTGCGGCAGTGGGTGCAAACGGGTTGTCCCCGGACAAAAACCTACTGATAATAGATGCGGGGTCGGCTATCACCTACGACTTTGTAAATGCAGACAACCAGTATATAGGCGGCAACATTGCTCCGGGTTTGAAAATGCGTTTCACCGCGCTGAAGAATCAGACGAAGAAACTGCCGCTGGTGGAGATTGGCGAGAAACAAATCATTCCGCTGTTCGGCACCAACACCAACGATGCGATTTTGTCCGGAGTGGTGCGCGGTGTGCGTTATGAAATAGAGGGGTATATCCGTACGTTGCAGAAACGGGTCGGTCAGTTTGAGACGTACATGACAGGGGGTAACGCCGCCTATTTGCAGTCCTCCATCCGCCTTCACACTGTTTTAGAAAAACACCTCGTGCTGATTGGTCTGAATCGCATTCTGACCCACAATTTAGCATAAATAATGCAGAAAAAGCACCTATTTTGCGTTTTTTCGTAAAATAATGTGCAATTCATTTGTGTATTTGGCATTTTTTTTGTATCTTTGCACTCGAAATTGTATGGTGCATAAAATGGGTAGTCCCAAACATATATTTTTAGTGTGTCTCTTGCTGTTGTCGGGGACCGTTTTGTCGTATGGTCAGAACAACACGAGTTCGCCGTTCTCCCGATACGGGTATGGCGACCTGAACGACAACGTGCCAGGAGCCTATCGCGCCTTGGGCGGCGTGGGGATAGGCATGCGCAACAACAAGGTGATTAACCCCGCGCAGCCCGCGTCGTACACGGCTTGTGACTCGCTGACCTTCATGTTTGACATTGCCGCCAGCGGCATGTGGGACCGTTATACAGACGCAACGGGCAAACACGACAAAGGTAATGGCAACCTGGAATACGTCACTATTCAGGTGCCGCTGTGGAAACGCTGGATAGCCGCGTCCGTCGGTGTGACGCCGTTCAGTTCGGTGGGCTATTCATTCTCGTTGAAAGACTCTATCAACAGCGACTACCACTATACGACCACATACCAAGGTACGGGTGGTATTACGCAAGTATATGGCGGCTTGAGTTTCAACATCCTGAACTGGTTTGCAGCGGGTGCAAACTTGTACTACATGTTCGGGACGGTGAGTAATGCGCGCGCGCTCGCGTTTACAGAAGGTCTGAAATCGACATCACAGTACCGTACCATAAACGTATCGGATGTGCGTCTGCGCTATGGAGCACAGTTGTTCCACACGTTTGAGCACTCGTCTTTCACCTTAGGAGCAATTTTTGAGAACAAATCGGCACTGAACGGCACCAGTATGCATATAGAGTCGGTAACCGCCGACACCATCACCAATGACAGTACGCTGAACAGTGACCTGCCGATGATTTGGGGTGTGGGTGCCAGTTACAGTTACGACGGCCGCTTCACAGTAGGAGTTGATTACACGGTACATCACTGGCAGAACGCGCGCTACCTTGGGAAAGATAATGTTTATCGCAACCGCGGCAAGTTGTCCGTTGGTTTCCAGTACATGCATAACCCGCAGGGACGCCGTTATGTGGACCACATGCCATGGAGAGTCGGTTTCTCCATTGCCAACACCTACACCACTTCGGCACAGGGGCAGGATATTACTGCGTCTATCGGTACAGCATTCCCGCTGCATAATGTAGGTTCCGTGATTAACACCACCATCGAGTATGGTCACCGCGGTACCAAGAACGTGCTGAACGAGCACTATATACGCTTTGTGCTGAACGCATCCATTTCGGAAAACTGGTTTTTTAAGCGGAAATTGTAAGTTTGGCACAACATTTGCGGAGACATAACCAAAGAAACAACAAACATACAAAAATAATAGAAATCATGAAAACTAAATCACTCATTCTCATTGGCCTGTGCGCAGTTCTTCCATTAGCTGCGTATGCGGACAAAAAGAAAAAAGCCGAGCCTGCTCCACAGCCTCAAGAAGCGGTGGAGGAGGACAACAATGTAGTTACGGAAGAATGTCTCACGAACGTGAGTCTGTTCCACGAATCCGCCAAGAACAAACAGTATGCCGATGCATGGGAGCCTTGGAACGCTGCTTACAAAGCGTGCCCCTCCGCCTCGGTAAACATCTACATTGACGGTGACAAGATCGTTGAGTGGAAAATATCGCAAAGCAAACCCGGTTCGCCCGAGTATGACCAGTATCGTGCGTTGCTGCTGTCACTGCACGACAAACGTATCAAATACTTCGGCAACGACCCCAAATACAAAAAGAAATATCCGGTGGCTTACATCCTTGGTCAGAAAGGTCTAGACTACTGCACGTTCTACACAGAAGACCCGCTGAAAGACAAAGCATACCCATGGCTGAAACAATCCGTAGAGGAACTTGGGCAGGCATCTTCGATTAACGTAGCCGTTAAGTTGGCAGACGTGTCGTTCGACTTGTACAAATCCAATCCCGACAAGTATGCCGAGCAGTATATAGGCGACTACCAACTTGTTTCGAACATCCTGGCAGGAATGGCAGCCGACCCCGCCAACAAGAATGCCGGTGCCGCAGCCAGCAACAAGGACTATGTGGATCAGCGCTTTGCCGCATCGGGAGCCGCTGACTGCAGCAAACTGGACGAACTGTACGCCAAGACCGTTCAGGAGAACCTGAGCAATTTGGACATGCTGAACAAGATTATGGCATTGTACCGCCGTATAGGATGCAACAACGAAAGTGACGTATATTTTGCCGCTGCCGAGTCGGCACACAAATTGTCTCCGACTGCGGAATCGGCTGCAGGTTGCGCCTCGATGTGCAAGAAGAAAGAAGACTGGGCAGGTGCCATTGAGTACTACAACCAGGCTACCGACCTTGCCGAAGAAGAGCAAGACAAGGCTGACTACCAGTACAACGCCGCCTTTGTTTATTACAACAACCTGAAGAACTACTCTGCAGCGCGAGCATGCCTGTACAAGTCGTTGGAGTTTGTTCCCAACCAAGGGCGCTGCTACATGCTGATGGGCGTGATGTACGCTGCTTCCAAGCCGTACACCTCCGGCGACGCCAAGGCAGCCATTCTGAATAAAACCGTTTACTGGGTTGCTGTTGACAAGTTTGTAAAAGCACGCTCGGTTGACCCCACTTGCGCCGATGATGCCAACAAACTGATTTCCACCTACAGCAAGTATTTCCCCACCAAAGAGGAGCGTTTCGACTTGCCGGGTGAGTTCGGTAGCGGCTCATTCTGTGTAGGCGGCTGGATTGGAGAATGCACGACCGTACGTTAACAGTTGCGCTGTATTCATCCTAAAGAAAACATAGTGGTAAGTGACTTTTTGGAAGTCAAATAGTATCAACATATCGAGCATCAGTATCTTCGTGGTACTGGTGCTCTTTTCCCTTTCCGCCTGCGTACGCCATGACAAAAAGCATGTGACCGATGCCGTGGAGGACCGCGCAGCCATGCCGGTTTTGGATGCATATGAGGTGACGACACTTATCTCCGACTCGGGCATCACACGCTACCGAATCAAGACTGACTCATGGCAGATATACGACAAGGGGAACCCACCCCACTGGGAGTTTCCGAAAGGTATCTATTTGGAGAACTTTAATCCCGACTTTTCCGTTAATTCGTATTTGGAAGCCGACTATGCGTACTACAACGAACCTGCCCAGATTTGGGAGTTGGACGGGAATGTTCATTCATTAAATCAATTAGGGGAAAAGTTTGAGACCTCACAACTCTTCTGGGACCAAAAACAGGAACGGATATACTCTGACTCTGCCATTACCATCACTCGTGAAACCAGTATTATCCAGGGGATTGGGTTCGAAAGCAACCAAGACATGACGAAATACACCATTCGCAAACCAACAGGTATCTTCCCAATCAAAGACGAGCAGTGAGTTGATGAACATGCACGACCTTTCTTGCTGAGATTCTTTGGTGATTCTTTGGTGATTCATTGGTGATTCAGCCGACAACACCGAGAGACAACTTATATTCCAACTATTGATAAGTAGAATTTTTAGACCAGACCTAAGAAACCATTATATCTCCTGCTCAGACGATAAATCAAACCGTTTGAGCATTTTTTTGCACTTTTTTGCCCGAACTCTTGCATATATCAAAAAAAAGCATTAACTTTGCAGCCGAAAGTTGCAAAGGTTCATGAAAATGGAGCAGCTACAGATTATACATAGCGAGTATTTTGCTGACT
>CAMOMF010000055.1 GCA_946619625.1 uncultured Bacteroidales bacterium | reverse complement strand
TTGAGGCTTTGCCGAAATAAGAACTTTCAACTCTCCACTTTCAACTTCTATCAACTATCCACTATCAACTATCAACTTCTTAGTCCCTTGATGTTCTTGTGCTGGAAAAGAATGAAAATGATGCAACTCATCAGGGTCGCCTCTGCCATTCCTACGCAGACGTCAAGCAGAAAATGCTGGCTCAGGTAGATGCGCGAGTAGCCGCCCAGCAGTGCCAAAACAAGGTAAAGTATGCCCACAAGTTGCTTGTGCGGGTAGTTGTGGTGCGAGTAGAGTAGGGCGCAGACGGCAAAAAAGATAAAGAACGTGGCGGTGTGTCCGGATGGGAACGAATGCCAACTGTGCAGATTGACGCCTTCTACCAACGTCTGCTGCCATGCCTCGAATAGGTCGGGGTGGCTGTCTTTCAGTGAAGTGAAATAAGTGAGCGGGCGAGGCATGTTGAAGATATGTTTCAGTATCTGAATGACAAAAACGGACGCAATCTCCGCCGCGGCAAAAAGAGCGGTCCATGCGGGGCGGTGAACAAACAGAGGCAGCAACATGAGCAGATAGACAGGCCATTGTACAAACTGCGTGTAGATGCGGAAGAAACCGTCCAGAAATGGCGTGTGGTAGGCGTTTAGTGCCAAATGCAGTTGTGCTTTGGGCACTACGCACAATGCAATAATCATGGCAACAAGTACCAATGTGACACCGCTAAGAAAAGCGCAATTGCGTTTGAAAAAGTCGTTCATGTTAAAAATGTTAAATTGTTTCTCCCGAAATCCCGAAAGTCCGAAATTTTTTACTTTTGTGGGTGCAAAGTTACAACTTTTTTCTCAATTATGCAAACTTTTCCGCAAAAAGTGCAAAAAAGTTGCATATAATACCGCAAAAAGTTGCAAATGTCAAAAAAAAGTTGTAAATTTGCACCCGAATTGGAACGTAATTGTTAGGAAATGGAACGTGGGCATACCATATGGCAATGGACGCGTAAGTATGTGCTGAACAAGTATGTACTGACGTTGCTGATTTTTGCCGTTATATTGACTTTCTGCGGCGAGCAGTCGTTGCTTAATCGTGTGCGTAGGGCACATGAAATTAGTAGGAAAGAGGCGGAATTGAAGTCGTACCAAGAGGCCATCGACGAGACGAAGGCGCAGATTGAACGGATGAACGCTTCTACTGAGAACCTTGAGCAGTTTGCCCGCGAGCAGTACTTTATGCATGCGGACAACGAGGATGTGTTTATCATCAATGAAACAGATTAACAACTCTCCACTCTCAACTTCTATCAACTCTCCACTTTCCACTTTCAACTTCTATCAACTATCAACTCTCCACTTTCAACTTCTATCAACTATCAACTATCCACTTTCAACTTCTATCTGATGAAACGAATCACCATAAAAGACATTGCGCGTGAGATGGGCATTTCCCCCTCAACGGTGAGTCGTGCCCTGCAGAACCACCCCGACATATCGGAATCCACGCGGCGGGCGGTGAGTGCCTATGCGCAGGAGCACAACTACAAACCCAATATCATGGCTTCCAGTTTGCGTACTGCCCGAAACACCACCATCGGACTGATTATCCCCAGTGCAACGAACTATTTCTTTGCGCGCGTCCTGAAAGGTGTGGAGGCTGCAGCCGCTGAGACCGGCTACAATGTGATTATTACGCAAACGGATGATGACGCTGAACGTGAGCATGCTGCCATCAAGGCGTTGGTGTCGTTGCGGGTAGCGGGTATTTTGGCTTGTATGAACAAGTCGGAAGGAACGTGCCGGATGCTTCGGGAACTGCTGGAGGACGACATGCCCTTGGTGCTGTTTGACAGACTCCTGCCCGTGGACTGCGACCAAGTGATTTCCGATGATTTCGGCGGTGCTTTCAAGGCGGTGGAGTACCTGATACACTGTGGTGCGAGAAAAGTGGCGTACTACAGTTCCACACTGAACGAACATACCGGCGCAGAGCGCTTCCGAGGCTACAAAGAGGCGTTACAGAAACATGGTATCGCATTCGACCCCGGGTTGGTGTTGAACTGCAGTTCGCGGGACGAGGCACTGGTCATGACACCCGATTTTCTGCGCAATGTGGGTCGCATAGATGCTATTTTTGCCACGAATGACCAAACGGCAGCCGGAATATTGCAGTCAGTGAAGATGATGGGAATTCGCGTGCCGGAAGAATTGAAGATCTGTGGTTTCAGTAACGATATGATAACGCGTCATACCGACCCGATGCTTTCCACTGTCCAGCAACATGACAAGGAGATAGGCCGTGAAGCGATGAACCGTATCCTGTTCCGCATAGCCGAAACGGAGACACGCGAGCCTGCCAAGACCATTGTGCTTCCTACAGACCTGATTGTCCGTGAGAGCACATTCTGACCTGTCCGGATGTCCCTAAGTAACCGTCTTATACAAATCAAAAGTTGTAATGCTACAAATCAAAAATGGTTATGCTACAATATAGTCCTTGGAAAACCGAACAAAACGAGTTCGATCCGCAGCAAGAGGCACTGTTGGAGGAGCAGTTGGCTTTTTCCAACGGTTATATCAGTCAATACGCTTATTTTGAAGAGCCCTATAGTGGTGAACAACGCGTGGGAACGTTTGTGGAGGGTGTTCTGCGTGCATCGTCCTCTTCGCCGTTGGAGATACCTAATCCCGCGGTTATTTCCGTTCGTTTGGGGGATGAGCGTCTTGACCTGCACTATTGGCAGACACAGCGTTTCTACCGCTGTCTGCACAAGGGCGAGGCACGCTTGGAAAGGCATTTCACCGCTACTTCTCCCAAAGGTCATACTGTGGAGGTGGATGCGGAGCGCCAACTGAACATGAAAAATCCCCATTTATTGGAGATAAGTTACTCGGTGCGTTTTGTGGATTATGAAGGCTTGATTTCGTTCCTGACATTGATAAGTGACAGCAAACGGTTTGATGAGTGGTACACGCTGCAAGCGTCTATAGATGACAAGATTGCGTGTATGTGGTTGCAAGCCAAAGACGGCGATAAGCAGGTCTCTGTTGCCCAGCGTCACTGGCTCTACAAGAACGGGGCACTGCAAGATGACCGGGCTGTGAAAATCGACAAAAAAAACGTATTGGGTTTTGCCCATATGACCGATGTGGTGAAGGGCGATGTGTTCACCATGAAGACAGTCCTTTCTATCGTTGATTCCACACGTTTCATCAAGAGCGAACTCACTGCCAAGGCTATTGAAAATCTGCCATCAAGCCTGTGATAACCCATCAAGCCTATGATAGATAATTTGGTAAAGGAACATATCATTTTAGGAATTGACCCGGGTACGACATATATGGGTTACGGTGTGTTGCGTACCAGCGGCAGTAAGGCGGAGGCGTTGGAGATGGGTGTGCTGGACCTGCACAAAGTGGAAGACCATTACGCCAAATTGCAGAAGATATTTTTCTACGTGCAAGAACAGATTGACCGTCACCATCCGACGGAACTTGCTATAGAAACCCAGTTTGTGGACAAGAACGTGCAGACTATGCTCAAGTTGGCGCATGGCCAGGGGGTCGCCATTGCTGCTGCGCTGAGCAAGGATATACCCATCAACGAATATTCGCCTATGAAAGTGAAGATGGCGATTACGGGTAACGGACACGCTACCAAGGAGATGGTTGCGGATATGTTGCAGCGGGTGCTGAAGATTGCTCCATCCGCGTTGCCCAAGAAATTGGACGCTACTGACGCTTTGGCGATAGCGTACTGCCATTTTCTGCAATTAGGGCTGCCGTTGCGAATGTCCAAACCGGTGAAGAACTGGGCGGAATTTGCGCGACAAAACGCCTCCAGAGTACACAAATAATACAAAAAATGCGTTCTTGGGGCGGGAAAATGCATAAAAAATGCACCAAATGGAATGCAAGTGTTGCAAATGTCAATTTTTTTTTGTATCTTTGCACCGCTTTTGAAACGCATTCTTCTCAAGAGCAGCAAAACTTATGTGAGACGCCTTTTACCAAACACACAAGTATCTTGTGGAGCACGTGGATTTCCCCGTGCGCCGGTTGCTTATGGATGAAATCGATTGGCGTGACCGCCTTATCGGTATCAAGGGTAGCCGCGGCTGTGGAAAAACATCATTCCTTTTGCAGTACGCAAAGGAGCATTTCGGAGGAAGTAGGGAGTGCCTGTACGTGAATTTCAACAATCTGTATTTCACTGAGCACTCTCTTGTTGAGTTTGCAGATGAGTTTGTTCGCGGAGGCGGCAAGACTCTTCTTATCGACCAGACGTTCAAGATGCCTAACTGGAGCGAGCAGTTGATGAAATGCTATTATCTGTACACAGACCTGCATATCGTCTTCTCCGCCAGTCCGGTGATGCGGTTGGTAGAGGATAACAAGGATATCGGCGAGATTGTGTCCATGTACAATCTGCGGGGCTTCAGTTTCCGTGAGTACCTGAACCTGCAAGCCGGCACTTCGTTTGCACCGTTGCACCTGGAGGATATTATTGACAATCACCACAGCCTGGCACAGATGGTGTGCGATAAAGTGCATCCGTTATGGTATTTTGCTGACTACTTGCAGCATGGGTATTATCCCTTCTCGCTGGAGAATCACTACTACATGGAGAACCTGCTGAAGGTGATGAACATGATGCTGGAGGTGGATGTCCTGATCATAAAGCAAATAGATGTAAGTTACTTGCAGAAAATCCGCAGTCTGCTGCATATCTTTATGCAAGAGGCGCCGTGTGGCATCAATGTCAGCAAATTGGCGGACCGCATAGATACCAGCCGTGCCACAGCGATGAACTACATCAAGTACCTGAAGGATGCGAGGCTGCTGAACCTGCTTTACACGGAGGACAAGCAGTTCCCCATGAAGCCGCAGAAAGTGTATTTGCAGAACACGAACCTGATATATTCGAACCCGCACAGGCAGGTTAGTCAGCAGGTGGTGGCGGAGACCTTCTTCTATAACGCGATGCATGCGCGTCATAAGATCAATGCGTCCAGCCGCAATGCAATGTTCCTGGTGGACGGCAAGTACTATTTTGACGTGCTGGAGCGTGAACCTAACAAACTGCCTATTCGTCTGACAGCGGTGGGTGGCTGCGAAAACACCAACAATACGCACCTGATTCCGTTGTGGCTGTTCGGGTTCTTGTATTAATCAGGCAGGGGGTATACTAATTAGAAACTTATATAAAACAACAGATAATAATACAATAAATCACAATTTATGGCAGAAAAGAAATTTATGACTTGTGATGGTAACACCGCTGCGGCGCATATAGCGTATATGTTCAGCGAGGTGGCAGCGATTTATCCCATCACGCCTTCTTCTCCGATGGCGGAGAACGTAGATGAGTGGGCGGCCCAGGGTCGCAAGAACATGTTCGGCGAGACCGTACTGGTGCAGGAGATGCAGTCAGAAGGTGGTGCAGCCGGTGCTGTTCACGGCTCACTTCAGGCAGGCGCACTTACCACAACGTTCACTGCTTCGCAGGGTTTGTTGCTGATGATTCCGAACATGTACAAGATTGCCGGTGAGTTGATTCCGACCGTGTTCCATGTATCGGCTCGTACATTGGCATCTCACGCGCTCTGTATCTTCGGCGACCATCAGGATGTTATGTCTTGCCGTCAGACCGGTTTCGCCATGCTGGCAGAGGCTTCGGTACAGGAGGTAATGGACTTGGCTGGTGTGGCTCACTTGTCCACCCTGAAGAGCCGCGTTCCTTTCCTGAACTTCTTCGATGGTTTCCGTACCTCTCACGAGTACAACAAGGTGGAAGTGGTCAGCCAGGAAGATCTGCTTCCGTTGGTTGACCAAGAGGCGCTTCATGAGTTCCGTGAGCGCGCTCTGTCTCCCATGCGCCCTGTAATGCGCGGTATGGCGGAGAACCCCGACGTGTTCTTTGCACACCGTGAGTCCAGCAACCCGTTCTATGACGCAGTGCCTGACATCGTCAGCGACTACATGGATAAGATTTCAGCAATCACCGGTCGCAAGTATCGTCCCTTCACCTATTATGGTGCACCCGACGCAAAGAACATCATCATCTGTATGGGTTCGGCTTGCGAGGCTATTCGCGAGGGGATTGACTACGAGGCAGAGAAGGGGAAGAAAATGGGGATGATCAACGTACACCTGTATCGTCCCTTCAGTCTGAAGTACCTGAAAGAGGCGCTTCCTGCAAGCGTAGAGCGTGTCTGCGTGCTGGATCGTACCAAAGAGCCGGGTGCCAACGGTGAGCCGCTGTACCTGGACGTAAAAGATGCGCTGAGCGAACTGGGCTTGAAGGATATCCTGGTTGTAGGCGGTCGCTATGGTTTGGGTTCGAACGACACCACTCCTGCACAGATGCTGGCAGTGTACGAGAACCTCGCCATGAAAGAGCCGAAGAACCACTTCACCGTAGGTGTGAACGACGATGTAACCTTCTTGTCGCTGCCTGTAGGTGAGGAGATTGCCATGGGTGACGCTTCTCTGTTCCAGGCTAAGTTCTACGGCTTGGGTGCTGACGGGACTGTGGGCGCCAACAAGAATTCGGTGAAGATTATCGGTGAGTCCACTGACAAATATTGTCAGGCATACTTCAGTTACGACTCGAAAAAATCGGGCGGTTTCACCTGCTCGCACCTGCGTTTTGGTGACCAGCCTATCCACTCAACCTACTTGGTAACCACGCCTAATTTTGTGGCTTGCCACGTACAGGCTTACCTGCAGATGTACGATGTAACCCGTGGTCTGCAAAAGGGCGGTACCTTCCTGTTGAACACCATGTGGGAAGGTGAGGAACTGGTGAAGAACCTGCCGAACAAAGTAAAGAAATACTTTGCTGACAACAAGATTAATGTTTACTATATCAACGCCACCAAGATTGCACAGGAGATTGGTCTGGGCAACCGTACCAACACCATCCTTCAGAGTGCGTTCTTCCGTATTACGGAGGTGATCCCTGTAGAGAAAGCCGTTGAGGAGATGAAGCACTTCATCGTGAAATCTTACGGCAAAAAGGGCGAGGATGTTGTGAACAAGAACTACGCTGCTGTGGACCGCGGTGGTGAGTACCACAAGTTGGAGATTGATCCCGCATGGTCGAAGTTGGAGGAGCAGCCGAAGGTTTATTCCGATGGCGACGAGTTCATCAACAAGGTGGTTCGTCCTATCAACGCACAAGACGGCGACTTGCTGCCTGTTTCTTCGTTCAAGGGTATCGAGGACGGTACTTGGTTCTCGGGTACGGCTAAGTATGAGAAGCGCGGTGTGTCTGCGTTCGTTCCGAAATGGAATGCAGAGAACTGTATCCAGTGCAACAAGTGTGCATATGTTTGTCCTCACGCTTGTATCCGTCCGTTCGTGATGACGGCAGAGGAGAAAGAGGGCTTTGGCGCAGAGGTAATCGAGATGAAGGCACCGGCTGCTATGAAGGGCATGTTCTTCCGTATGCAGGTAGGTGTGATGGACTGCCTTGGTTGCGGCAACTGCGTGGATGTATGTCCGGGCAACCCGAAGACCGGCAAAGCATTGTCAATGGTTGGTCTGGAAGGCGAACTGCCTGAGGCGAAGAACTGGCAATATTGCGTAGAGCATGTCAGCACCAAGCAGCACTTGGTAGATATCGGTCAGAATGTGAAGAACAGCCAGTTTGCTACTCCGCTGTTCGAGTTCTCGGGTGCTTGCTCGGGTTGCGGTGAGACTCCGTACGTCAAGTTGATTGCACAACTGTTCGGTGACCGCGAGATTGCTGCGAACGCTACGGGTTGTACATCTATCTATTCCGGCTCTGTTCCTTCCACTCCTTATACTGTGAACGAGAAAGGTCACGGTCCTGCATGGTCCAACTCTCTGTTCGAGGACTTCTGCGAGTACGGTCTGGGTATGCAGATTGCACACAAGAAGATCAAAGAGCGTTTGGTACGTCTGATGACAGAGGCACAAGAGTGCGAGTGCTGCTCGGACGAACTGAAGGCTATGTTCAAAGAGTGGATTGAGAACAAGAACAGCGCCGAGGTAACAAAGCGTCTGTACGAGCCGATGGTGGCTGCCATGGAGGCTTGCGGTTGCGACAAGTGCAAGGCTATCCTTGAGTACAAAGATCATATCGTTAAGCGCAGCCAGTGGATTATCGGTGGCGACGGTGCTTCCTACGATATCGG
>CAMOMF010000054.1 GCA_946619625.1 uncultured Bacteroidales bacterium | reverse complement strand
CTGCCACTCCGGACGAAAAATAATGTATATAATCTTGCTGTGCCATAACACTTTAATAGTTTGAGCGCCCCGCTGTTTGATAGTTTGAACGATTTCCTTTCAGGCTGCAAAGTTACGAAGATTTTCTGACATATGCAAGTCTTTTGCAAAAAAAGTGCAAACAATTTATTGCTTGCGCAACTTTTTGCAGCAAAGACTGTCGAGTTTTCTCGGAAAACGAATAAATAAAAAGTGCTTTTTCTGCTAAAAGCGCACTTTTTTATGTTAAATTGTTAAATAGTTAAATTGTTAAATGTTCTATAATGAAACAATGGTTAGAAATAAAGATTTTGATCAAATCTCTCGCAAAAGGATATCTACGAAATGGCATGCAAATCACACCGTTACACCATGCCAGAGGGCGCGCAACATCCCGATTCCCAACCGGATGACACCCGGTTCCAACTGAAAGTGATGTCACTCTTCCTTCGGGACATAATGTTTCCTTTGGGCAGGCACTTTGTTACAATTAAAACCTGAACTCCTGCACTCCTAAAATTTAACCATTTAACAATTGTAAAATGCACTTTTTTTAGCAAACTCTTGCATATGTCAGAAAAATTTTGTAACTTTGCAGTCGTTTTTGTATAATGACTTCATATGCACGTGTTACATGACTGATGAACAATACATACAGCGTTGCCTCGATTTGGCGAGGTTGGGGGAAAAATATGTCGCCCCGAACCCCATGGTGGGTGCCGTACTGGTATCCGCCGACGGGCGTATCCTTGCCGAGGGCTGGCACCGGCAGTACGGCGGCCCCCATGCCGAGGTCAACTGTTTCGCCGATGCCGACCGCCGTGGGGTGACTCCCGGGCAGATACACGGAGCAACGCTATATGTCAGCCTCGAACCGTGCAGCCATTATGGCAAGACGCCCCCCTGCGCCGACCTCATTGTCAGCAAGCACCCCCGGCGGGTCGTGGCGGGAATGCTCGACCCCAACCCACTCGTCAGCGGACGCGGGATGGACAAAGTACGCAGTGCCGGCATCGAGGTGACAAGTGGTGTGATGGAAGACGCATGTCGCAGCCTCAACAAGCGTTTCCTCTGCCTCATGGAGAAACACCGCCCATACGTCATCCTCAAGTGGGCGCAGACACGCGACGGCTTTATTGATGGGAACGGCGACAAGCCGCTGGTTATCAGTTCACCCTACACCAAACAACTCGTCCATAAAATGCGGGCGGAGAACATGTCGATTCTGGTTGGAGCCAACACCGTCGCCAAGGACCACCCGGGGCTGCGGACCACACGTTGGACCGGACGCCACCCGCTGCGTATCGCCCTCGACCGCCATCCCGAGGGGAAAAACTATGAGGGTTGGCTTGTTTATCGCGACAACACCGACTGGTCTTTTGTACTCGATGACCTGGCAAGGCGCGGCATTCACAGTGTTCTGGTGGAGGGCGGCGCCACCGTACTGAACCATATCATCGCTACCGGATTGTACGATGAAGTGCATATTGAAGTGAGCGAAAAATGTATTTTTCACGGCGTTTCCGCTCCCAAATGGGATTTTCCTTCCCATTTGGCAAAGAATTTGTATATAGAACAGTATGAAGAAAGCACTCTGTATATTTTTGGCGCTTAGCCTTGCCGCATGTGCCCGTTTTACCGAGCAGCGTGCACGACTGACCGGTAGCGATGTGGTCGTTGCCGAACTGGGTTCGCACAAACTGTACCGCAGCGAACTGGAGGGCGTCACCAATCTGGCGGAGAGCAATGAGGACTCTGCCCGGATGGCGGATACCTACATCACGCAGTGGGCAACAGACCTGCTTTTTTATGACAAGGCGCGGGCTCGCGAAGACAAAGCCATCGAGAATCTCGTTGAGGACTACCGACGCTCGCTCTATCTCCATCGTTACGAGGAAAGACTCTTGGAGCGCAAAATGCCCAAACAGATCGTGCCCGACTCTGTCGCGGCGTTCTACGAAGCCAACAAAGATATGTTCCTCCTGCACGAAGATATCCTCAAAGGAGTGCTAATCATTGTCCCTGTCGAAGCTCCACACCCCGAGCGGTTGCGCAAATGGCTTGACGACCCCGAGGAGAATATCGAGCATATCGAGAAGTATGCCTACCAGTACGCCAGTGGCTACCAGTTGTTCACGCGCGATTGGGTCAGCGGCAACCAGGTGTTTATCCGCATGCCTTTCACGGAGGCGAATTTATCGCAGAGGCTCCGCACGAACAGTTTTATCGAGGTACGCGACTCGGCAGCGCTGTACATGTTGCGTGTTACGGAAAAGCATTTCGTGGGCGAGGCGATGCCGCTTGATTATGCCGAGCCGCAGATTCGCGCCGCCATCTTGCAGAAAAGGCAAGTCGATTATCTCAGGCGTTATCGCGAAGCGCTCTACAATGACGCCCTCCAAAACGGCATGCTCAAACTAAGTGCCAAGTGATTAAGTACCAAGTACAATATTAAACAATATATGAAACGAAACATACTCCTTTGCCTCATGCTTGCCGCCACACTCTCTCTGGCGGCACAGGGTACTGTAATAGATGAAGTCATATGGATCGTCGGCGACGAAGCCATACTCCTTTCCGAGGTGGAAGAGGAACGCCTGCGTGCTCAATACGAGGGCACTCCCATCCCCGGCGACCCTTATTGTGTCATACCCGAGCAACTCGCCATTCAGAAACTGTACCTGCATCAGGCGGAACTGGACTCTATTCAAGTCAACGAATCGACCGTCAGCCACCAGGTGGACATGCGTATGAACTACTACCTCAGCCAGATTGGCTCCAAGGAAAAAATGGAGGAGTATTTCCGCAAGACCAGTTCCGACATCCGCGAGGAAATGATGACACAAGTCCGCAACCAGATGATTGTACAGCAGATGCAGAGCAAACTGGTGGAGAGCGTCAATCCCACACCCGGAGAGATTCGCCGTTATTACAACACCCTCCCCGAAGACTCACTCCCCATGATCCCCGCACAGGTGGAGGTGCAGATTCTCAGTTTCGAACCACCCGTACCCGTCGAGGAAACCGAACGTATCAAGTCCCGTCTGCGCGAATATACCGAGCGTGTCAACAGCGGCTCCGCAGATTTCTCCATGCTCGCACGACTCTACTCCGAGGACACCGAGTCCGCCAAGCGAGGCGGTGAACTGGGCTTCGTCGGCAAGGGACAACTCGTCCCCGAGTTTGCTGAGGTCGCTTTCAACCTCACCGACCCCAAGCGCGTCAGCCGTATCGTTCAGACCGAGTACGGCTACCATATCATCCAATTGATTGAACGAAAAGGCGAACGTATCAACTGCCGCCACATCCTCCTCAAACCCCGCACTTCCTACACCGACAAGGAAGAGGCTATCCGCCGCCTTGACACCATCGCCGACATCTGCCGCTCAGGAAAAGCCACGTTCGAATCCGCCGTCTCCAACTTCTCACAGGACAAGAACACCGTCATGAACGCCGGTCTGATGACCAATGAAAACAATGGCTCCTCCAAGTTCGAGTACCAGGACCTGCCTCCCGAGGTGGGACGACAAATATACTCCATGAACGTGGGCGAAATCAGTGCACCCTTCGTCATGATGGACAAAACCAAGAACAAAGAGGTCGTGGCAATCGTCAAACTGAAATCCAAACTGCCCTCACATCGCGCCAACCTTACCGATGACTACCAGGTCATCCGCGGCATGTTGGAGCAGCGGCTCGGCGCCGAGGCCCTCGAGAAATGGATTCTGAAGAAGCAGAAAGAAACGTACATCCATATAGACCCCAATTGGCGGGGATGCGACTTCCAGTACCCGGGTTGGCTGCATGAATAGTTGGTTTTTAACGGTTAGATAGTTTAGTTGAAACGATTCGGTAACATACTATTTCCTTTGGTTCTTTGTTCCTTGTTGGCCCTTGGGTCGCTTGTTCCGGGACAAGGACAGACCCTCGTCTACCTGGAGAACGCCGAAACCCTCTCTTTCGATGAGGAGGCACACCCGGGAGCCCAACTCCTCACAGGCAACGTACGTTTCCGTCACGAGGATGCCTTCATGTACTGCGACTCCGCTTATTTCTACGAGCAGCAGAACTCACTTGACGCTTTCGGCAATGTGCGGTTCGTTCAGGGCGACACACTCTTCGGATACAGCGACCGGCTCTTCTACAACGGGGACACCAAGTTCGCCCGCATGCGCAGCAATGTACGCCTCGTGGACAAATCTACTGTGCTCGAGACCGACTCGCTCAACTACGACCGCGTAGCCGACATCGCTTGGTACTGGACCGGCGGAAAAATCAGCGACTCGCTCAATGTTCTCACTTCTCACTGGGGACAGTACGAGTCCAACCTCAACCAGGCACTCTTCAAAACCGATGTACACCTTGTCAACGACCGGTTCGTCATGGACGCCGACACCCTCAAGTACAACACGCAGACACATATAGCCGACATCCTCGGTCCCACCACAATCCTATACGAGCAGGAAACAACCATCACCACCACACTCGGTTGGTACAACACCGCCAACGAAAAATCCATGCTCCTCAACCGCTCACTCATTGAGCACACCGATGGCAAGACGATGATTGGCGACACCATTTTCTACGACAAGAAGCAGGGCTACGGACAGGCATTGCACGACATGCAACTCACCGACTCCGTCCAGCATGTCACCCTTTACGGCAATTACGGCGAGATGTACGAGCGTAGCGACTCGCCCGATGCGCGGATTGGCAGTCACGGCTTTGCCACCGACTCCGCACTCATGGTCGATTGGTCCGACTCCACGGCTTTCACTTACATGCACGCCGACACCCTCTTCACCGAGGAAATCCTTTACACCGACACCATCCCACTCCCTCTCGATTCATTGGCGCTCTCTGACCCCATGGCTACACCCGACACCACTTTCCGTGACAGCAGTTACCGCCTCATTCGCGGTTTTTACGGTGCCCGCGTATATCGCGAGGACATGCAAGCGGTGGCGGACTCGGTAGTTTATAACTCACGCGACTCCATCATGTCTCTTTTCGGGAAACCCGTCGCTTGGTCCGACAACCAGCAGATTTCCGCTCTCCATATAGACATTTTCTTCCGGGACTCCACCGTCGATTATGCCCACGGCGTTGGCGAATGTATCGCCATCCAGCAGCAAACGCCCCGTTACTTCAACCAGATGGCAGGTAAGGAGATGTTCGCGTATATCCGCGACGGCGAAGTGACGCGCATCGATGTCAATGGCAATGCCGAGACGGTCTTCTTCCCGCAAGACGAAAACAACGGCGAATGGCTCGGAGTCAACAAGACGCAGTCCTCTTTCGTCAAAGTCTATATGAAGTCCAACAAGGACTCGTCCAATGGTCAATCGTCCAACAGTCAATCCATTGACCATGTAGTCTTCACGGCGGCAACCACTGGAACGATGTATCCGATTGGTCACCTCAAGGACGAAGAAACGCACCTCAGTCAGTTCTTTTGGGCGGACCACCTCCGGCCCCGAAACCCCGGAGACGTCTTCCTACATCCCGAACGCCAAAAGGCGCCCGAGGACGCGGAAAATGCACACGAGGATAAGACCACCTTCGAACGATCTGCTTACCCTCTCCGAAGCGTGAGCAAAAAAGACCCCGAAAAGGCACCTTCCGAAGGCGCTAAAAAACTACGTAAAAAGTAATAAAATCAGTTATATATGAAGAAAACAACACTTATGGCGATATTGTTCCTTTTTGCTCACGCCATTTCGGCGCAAGAAGGAACAACCTATCTTGGATTCAACCTCGGATTTACCGAACCTACCGAGTATTACAGAGCAAACGGACTGTCTGACAACCTCAGCAAGTTCGTCATGAACGGAGTCAAAGTTGGCTTTATTTACGAAACCAATATCATCAAGGGTTTCGGAGTTTCGATGAGCCTCAACTACGCCTTCGCCGCGCATGCCGGCAAATACGAGGCGGCTACGGGTATGACCGCATACACCACCCGCGAGGACCGCACCTTCCATTACCTTGAACTTCCCGTGGATTGGCAGTACAAGTTCCTCATTGCCAAGCATACTTACCTCGCCGTTTACACAGGGCCGACACTCCAGGTCGGACTCAGTTACGCCCAGCGGAACCGCTCTAAACTGGGAGAAACCATCATCACGGACGACCGCGTCAACCTCTACAAGGTGGACGAAGACCACGATGACATCATCGACCGCAACCGCCTCAACGTCACTTGGGGCGTAGGACTCGGGCTACAATACAAGCGCTTCTTCATCCGCGGCGGCTACGATTTCGGTATCATGCCTATGTATCGCGACCGATTCTTCAACTACAGCGCCAACGACGGCTGGAACCGCAAAGGACGGCTCGACCAGTGGCAAATCAAATTGGGCATCTACCTCTGGGAACTGCAATAATCAACCGCTTCAAACAATGCTTACGGATGAAACTATAGAAAGAGCCAAGAACACCATGCGCATCGAAGAGGTGGTGGGAGACTACATCACACTCCGACGCCGTGGCGCCAACTTGATCGGACTCTGCCCCTTCCACGAGGAGCGGACGCCCTCTTTCAATGTCAATCCACCGCGCGGCATTTACAAGTGTTTCGGTTGTGGCGAGGCGGGCAATGCCATCGGTTTTGTCATGAAGATGGAGAACTGCTCTTTCTCCGATGCGGTCAAGAAAATCTGTGCGCGCTACCACCTACCTGTCGAGGAACGTGCCATGTCCGACGAAGACCAGCAGCGTCATGACGACCGCGAGTCCATGTTTGCCCTCAACAAGTGGGCGAACGAGTGGTTCCAACAGCAGTTGTGGGATACACCCGAAGGACAAGCCGTCGGACTCTCCTACTTCCACCAGCGCGGCTTGCGGGACGAGACCATCCGCACATTCGGATTGGGTTTCTCTCCCGAGAAGGGTAACCCCCTCGCCAAGGCGGCTACCAAGGCGGGGTTTGCCGAGAAATACCTCGTCAATGTGCCCAACCAACAGGATCTGCAGCAAAGTATGGGCACCGGACTCGTCTGCAAAAGTGAGCGGGGAAACAGCCTCTTCGACAGGTTCTCCGCGCGCGTTATGTTCCCTATTTATAGCGTATCAGGGCAAGTGGCGGGCTTTGCCGGACGTATCATGACGGACCGCAAGGATGTCGGCAAGTATGTCAACTCACCCGAGTCGCTCATCTACTCCAAACGAAACGAACTATACGGCATCTACCAGGCAAAGAACAGCATTAGCAAACTCCAAATGGCGTACCTCGTCGAGGGGCAAATGGACGTCATCTCTATGCATCAGGCTGGCATTGAAAACGTCCTCAGTTCCGGCGGCACTGCACTCACCGAGGGACATGTACGCAAGATTCACCGCTTCACCAACAACGTCACCATTCTCTACGATGGCGACTCTGCCGGCATACACGCTGCGCTCAAGGCAATCAACATGTTCCTCGAGGAAAGAATGCAAGTACAAGTCATGCTCTTCCCCGATGGCGATGACCCGGACTCTTTCTCCCGCAAACATACGGCGGAGGAGTTCCGACTCTACGTGCGAGACCACTCCATGGACTTCGTGCAGTTCATGGTGCTCGTCGGAGTCAATGCCGCACCCGACAATACGGCCCGCTTTGCCGAGATTCAGCAGGTCATCAACGCCATCGCCATTATCTCTGACACCAGCAA
Source organism: uncultured Bacteroidales bacterium (assembly GCA_946619625.1). Lineage (GTDB taxonomy): Bacteria > Bacteroidota > Bacteroidia > Bacteroidales > Paludibacteraceae > Colicola. The sequence goes on along the minus strand of CAMOMF010000054.1, from coordinate 5,006 downwards.
GCAACAGATTTTTATTCAGGAGTTGTCCGAAATCTTAGGTATGCAGGAGGACGTCGTGGCGCGAAGTGTTGCCGCACAAAGGAAAAAATATGTGGAGGAAAAGAAACGCGCACTCAATGCCAAACAGCAGCGCGCCGCTTATGCCGGACAACAAAACACCCTCAATTCGGAGGGGCAAACTCAGCCCCCCACTGCGGCTCCCACCGACGCCTCGCCCGCTACTACCGAGTTCTCATCCGCTCTCCAGACGGAAATAAAGCGCCAAGCCATCGACACCTACGACAAGAAAATTGCCGACAATTTCCGCGACATTGCACAAATGATTGTCGAGCATGGCAACGACATCTACACTGACAATGGGGACGGCACCTACCTCCCAATCGGACTCTTCCTTATCTACAGCCTGCGCGAAGACGAAGTATCCCCACAAGACCCCTTGGTGGCACAAATCCTGCAAGAGTACGAGCAGCATTTCGCCGACCCGGGATTCAACTCCGTTCAGTACTTTACACTCCACTCCGACCCGCAATTGGCATCATTCGTCGCGTCTGTCATGTCCAACGAAACCACTGACAACCCCGCCAAACAAGCCTACGAGTTGCTCAATGCGCTCAAGTTCAACGTGTGCGACATGCGTCTCCGAACCGACAAGAATATGGACCCCGCACTCCGGCAGGCTCTCATTGCCGCCAGAGCCTCGTTCGACCGAAAAAGAAAAAGATAGATAACTATGCTGTTTGACCAAATTATATACGGACCAATCCACAGCCGCCGTTTGGGAGTCTCGCTCGGGGTGAACCTCATGCCCCTGCAAGCCAAACTATGCACTTTCGACTGCATTTACTGCGAGTGTGGATTCAATCACGCCTCTCCCGACCTCACCCTCCCCACACGCAGCGAGGTGGCGCAGGCACTCGAAACCAAACTCCGCTCTCTCCAGGCAGAGGGAGTCACGCCTGACGTGATTACTTTCTCCGGCAACGGAGAACCAACCCTCCACCCGCATTTCCTTGGCATAATTGAGGACACCTGCGCACTCCGGGACCGGTTCTGCCCCTCGGCAAAAGTGTCGGTACTGACCAACTCCACTCAGTTGGCACGGTCCGAAGTCTTCCAATCACTCATGCTTTGCGACAACCGTATCCTCAAACTCGACTCCGCCATTACCTCTACCATGCGCCTCATCGACCAGCCCGTCAACGGAAACCTCACATCCGGCGATATCATCCGCCTTTTGGAGCAGTTCCACGGCGACTTCACCCTACAGACGTGTTTTCTCAGGGGAGAAATACTCGCACCCAATCCCGCACGGCCCAAGCAGTACCTCCTCGGGCGGGTGGACAACACCACTCCCGATGAACTGGCTGCATGGTACGACACCGTACGACGACTGCGTCCGAAAGCGGTCATGATATACGTTATTGACAGGGCTACACCCGTCAGCACGCTCCAAAAGGTGTCACCCGAACAAATGCACAGCATCGCTCAGGTGCTCATAAACGAGGGATTTGACGTCTCTGTTTCCTGTTAGACCAATCTGCCGGAAGAAGAAATGAAAGTACTCGTTGCACCGCTTAATTGGGGATTGGGACATGCAGCCCGCTGCATACCCTTGGTGATTGACTGCCTTCGCAGTGGCGATGAGGTAATCATTGCAGGCGATGGCGAGGCGTTATTGCTCCTCAAGAAGCATTTCCCAAACTTGCGCACACTGCCCTTGGCGGCGCTGAATGTACACTATTCAGGGGGAAACAGTCAAGTCGGTGCCATGTTGCGGTTATTGCCCCGCCTCGTAAGGCACGCCGTGCAAGACCACAGGCTCCTCACTCGGTACATGCAGCAGGAGCACTTCGACTTGATAATTGCCGACAACCGCTTTGGTTGTTTTGCCTCGGGGACACGCACAGTGTACATAACGCACCAGTTGCATATTATCCTCCCCGCACCGTGGCGTTTCCTCGAACCCCTCGTGCAGTGGCTTCATTGGCGCGTTGCACGCCGTTTCGACGAGGTGTGGGTGCCCGACTATGAGGGCGGTAACAACCTTTCTGGTGCATTGAGTCATAACATCGCGCCGTATTGGCAAACCAAACTGCATTATATCGGACCGCTCAGCCGTTTCCGTGACATGGCAAACGTCGAGCCGTCCCGGCAATATACAACCGTGGCGGTGCTCTCCGGACCCGAGCCGCAACGCTCTTCCTTTGAGCAGCAAACAATCGGACGGCTTGCCGAAACCGCCGGACCCGCATTGGTAGTCCGCGGTATCATCGGAGCACCACCCACTACCACCAAGTGCCGCAATATAACGCTTGTCCCCTACTTGGGCGACGAACATCTGGCATCGGTACTCTTGGGTGCCAAAAAAGTGATTGCTCGTTCCGGCTACAGTTCCATCATGGATTTCGCCGCGCTGGGAATACTCCCCAAAGTCGAACTCATTCCCACCCCCGGACAGCCCGAACAGCAGTACCTTTCCACCTTGATAAGAAAACCATAAGATGACCATAACATAACCATAAGATGACCATAAGATAACCATAAGATGAGTTATACAAGGGTACACCCCGCTTGACCCGATGGATAACATAAAAATGTAAATTATATAACAACATGATAACAGAACAACAAGCACGGCAGCACATAGTTGAACTGCTCGAATACATTGGTGATGACCCCACTCGCGAGGGACTTCAAGGAACACCCGACCGCATGCTCCGCATGTTCAACGAGATTTTCCGAGGCTACGACCCCGCTCGTAAACCCACTATCACCACTTTCCAGAACGGAAGGGACGGCATTATCTACGACGATATGATTATTGACAAGGGCAACTTCTACTCTCTCTGTGAACACCATTGTCGCACCATCTTTGGTGAGTACTATTTTGCCTATATCCCTAATCCAAAGGGACGTATTCTCGGACTCTCCAAGATTGGCCGTGTAGTGGACTACTGCTCTTCACGTCTTCAGATTCAGGAACGTCTGGCGCGCGACATCGTCAACATGCTGCAAGAGGCGCTCGGAACGGAATACCCTCCCCAGGGTATCGCGCTCGTGCTCAAAGGACGTCATATGTGCAAGGAAAGTAGGGGCGCACGCAAAGAGGGACATATGATCTCCAGTTGCCTTATCGGCGATTTCAGGGACGACCCCGCCACACGCGCTGAGTTCATGCGTTTCGTCAACAACGACTGACCTCTTTGCGATTATGACAAACAAACCCGCAAACGTGCAGAAAATCCGTTTTCCAAACGGCACACAGCATAAACGCAGATTCATCGGTACACGGTGGATGTACCTCACTTTGGGCTTTATTATAGGGCTGCTCACTTTCTGGGGAGGAAGTGCGTTGTTCTCTCACCGTACACAAAAAGCCACAGTGGCAAAAACGCAGACCAAACAGTCTCCTGGGACAGGCAAGAGAGGGTACAACCCCTACGAGGGGACACGCGTAAGTTACCCGGGACGAAGTATCCAGTATGCCCGGTCTTTCAACGACAAGAACGCCCTGCACTTGGAAGCCGCTGGCAAAGTGGGACTGAAAACCATACCCGCCAACCGCGAGGCGGTGGACGACATGCGTGATCGTATGGTGCATATACGGGACAGCCGCAACTATCTGATTGACCCACTCACGCACTCCATTCCATACCTATGCACGGGAGCCGCTCGCGAACTGGAAACCATTGGCGAAGCGTGGGCGGATTTGCTCGAACGAAACAACTTGCCGCACTACCAATTTATCCTCACCTCTGTACTCCGCACGCAGGAAGACGTACAGAAACTTCGCAAAAGCGGAAATGTCAATGCTGCCGACCAATCAGCGCATTGTTTTGGCACTACTTTCGATATTACTTATACCCGTTTCGAAAAAGCCGAGAAGAGCGACATGTACATGGTCGAGGACAACCTCAAACTGGCATTGGCGCAAGTTCTCCTCAACGAGCAGCGTGCTGGGCACATATACGTCAAGTACGAAAACAAACAAGCGTGTTTCCACATCACCAGTAGGTTGTAGAAACACGCCTCTTAAATCACTTTATTCTAAAATCGGAATTCTTAATTCTTATATCGCTCCACCCCAAAGGTGAAATTCTCAATTCTCAATTCTCAATTGTCAATTGTAAATAACTTGTGCATGGCAGCTGCGGCTTTGCGACCGTCCGACATGGCAAGAATCACGGTGGCACCGCCTCTTACTATGTCGCCGCCCGCATAGATAACTTTCGCCTCACTGCTGTCTGTAAACTGTGCACGCAGGTTCTCGTCTGTCACTATAGTGCCCTTACGGCTGATATCGAGCCCTTTTACCGAGTTGGGAATAATAGGGTTCGGCGACACGCCAATGGCTACAATCACTTCGTCCGCCTCCAGGGTCTCTATCTGTCCCTCCACCGGAACAGGACTCCGCCTTCCCGATGCGTCTGGCTCACCTAATTCCATTACTTGCAGTCTTACTTGCTGCACTCTACCGCTCTCATCGCCAAGGTACTCAATGGGGTTGTGCAGGGTGAGGAATCGTACGCCCTCTTCTTTCGCATGCTCCACTTCTTCGCGGCGGGCAGGCATCTCCTCCTCGCTGCGGCGATACACGATAGTTGCCTCTGCACCCAAGCGTCTTGCCGTACGCACCGAGTCCATGGCGGTATTCCCGCCGCCGACTACCACTACGTGTTTGCCTTTCATCACAGGAGTGTCATGTCCCGCTTCTGCGGCTCCCATCAGGTTGACGCGTGTCAGATACTCGTTGCTCGACATCACGCCTATCAGGTTCTCACCCGGGATATTCATGAACCGGGGCAAACCGGCACCTGAGGCAACGAAAATCCCTACGAAACCTTGTTCCTGCAGGTCCTCTATACTCAGTGTCTTACCGATGATAGTGTCGGTCAGGAAAGTCACACCCAGTCGGCGCAGACCCTCAATCTCCACATCCACTATCTTGTTCGGCAAACGGAACTCCGGAATACCGTATTTCAGTACACCGCCGATCTCATGCAATG
>CAMOMF010000053.1 GCA_946619625.1 uncultured Bacteroidales bacterium | reverse complement strand
CCGCAGATGGGAGGAACGCTGTACGAGCGCATCAGGATGATGGTAGAACCATACGATTATCCGGTCCTGTTCCGTTTCCCTGCCGGGCACGTAAACAGGAATATGCCGATGATAATGAATGCTGCTTGCCGAATAGAGATAACAAATACAAGTGTCACTTTTGATCAAGAGGCACTTAAATAACCTATAAATTATTTTTATGTTTCATTTTACAGTACCGTAACGGAAATGCAAAAACCCACCATTATTGAGGTGAACCACGTCTCCAAACAGTTTGCAGACGGCAAATTCGCCCTCAACGACGTAAGCCTTTCGGTCCAGAAGGGCGAGTTTGTAACCATTTTAGGTCCCTCGGGCTGCGGCAAGACAACGTTGTTGCGTTGCATTGCCGGGTTTCAGACCGTTTCATCAGGCGACATCTTGCTTAACGGCGAAGATGTGTCGCAGATGCCACCACACAAGCGCCCCGTGAACACCGTGTTCCAGAAGTATGCGTTATTCCCCCATCTGAATGTATTTGAAAACATCGCCTTCGGTTTGAAACTGAAAGGGTTTGACAGAGCCACCATCAACAATAAAGTGAAGGCGGCACTGAAGACCGTTGGCTTGACCGACTATGAGGAGCGCGATGTGGACTCACTATCAGGAGGACAGCAACAACGGGTAGCCATTGCACGAGCCATTGTCAATCAACCCGAAGTGCTGTTACTGGACGAACCGCTGGCTGCGCTTGACCTGAAAATGCGTCATGACATGCAGATGGAGTTGAAAGAAATGCACAAACAGCTGGGAATCACCTTCATCTACGTGACTCACGACCAAGAAGAGGCACTCACCCTGTCAGACCGAGTGGTCGTGATGTCAGAAGGGAAGATTCAGCAAATCGGCACCCCGACGGACGTGTATAATGAGCCTCAGAACTGCTTCGTGGCGGACTTTATCGGTGAAAGCAACATCCTCAGTGGCAGGATGATACGCGACAAACGCGTGGAGTTTATGAACCTCGAGTTCGACTGCGTGGATGTAGGCTTCGGCGAAGACGTGCCCGTAGATGTGGTTATACGCCCCGAAGATATCTATATTTGGGCAACGGACAAAACGGTACAACCCAGTCAAACGGAATACGACCCGGATGACCGCGTTCCTAAGGGCAAGTTCACCAAATGGTTTGGCGTGGTACAGAGCAGTATCTTCAAAGGTGTTCACTATGAGATGATTGTCAAGACAAGCGATGGGTTCGAGTTCATGGTTCAAGACTACCACGAGTTCGTATCCGGCACCGAAGTGGGAATGCTGGTGAAACCCGAAGATATACAGATTGTAAAGAAGGAACATTACATCTACAACTACTTCGACGGTGAGGTGCAAAAGAACGGAAAAGTCCGTTTTGTGGATGCGGACTGGGATGTTTTGCCTGAACGCATAGAGGGAAAGAACCCCGGCGAGAAAGTGCGGGTACGGGTCGCTTTCCGTGCCATCGACCTGCAAGACCACGAAGAGGAGGGAACATTGTCCGGCGAAGTACACTTCATTCTGTTCAAGGGTAACCACTACCACCTGACCATCCGTACCGACGAGGGAAACGACCTCTATGTGAATACCAATGATGTGTGGGATGACGGAGACCGGGTCGGTATAGTGATTCATCCTGAAGACATCTTGATAGATTCATTGGCAAATTGAGCATACGTATGAAACAACTGACAGAAATAACCTTGTCCCGCAGGACGTGGGCTTGGCCATACGTTTTGTTCCTCGTACTATTCGTCGTACTGCCGCTGTTATTGATAATCTACTACGCATTCACCAATGGTCAGGGAGACTTTACGCTGTACAATTTTATACGCTTTTTCCATACCACAGAGGCGGTGAACACACTCATCTACTCGTTGGCGATTGCACTGATTACTACCATCATATGCTTGTTGCTCGGGTATCCCGCCGCATATATAATGGCAACGGCAGAGTTCAAGACCCCTGCAGTGATGGCGTTGTTGTTTATTCTGCCTATGTGGATAAACTTCCTGCTTCGCACCATCGCAACGGTTGAGTTGTTCAACATGTTCGGCTTGCCTCTGGGCGAAGGGGCGCTGCTGTTCGGCATGTGTTACGACTACTTGCCATTCATGATTTATCCCATCTACAACACGCTACAGAAAATGGACCGCTCACTCATAGAGGCGGCTGAAGACTTGGGAGCCAACAAGCGCGAAGTTTTCACGAAGATTATTCTGCCGCTGTCGGTGCCCGGTATATACTCCGGAATCGTGATGGTGTTTATGCCCACGGTGAGCACGTTTGCCATTGCCGAGTTGCTCACACACAACAAGATTACCCTGTTCGGTTCGCTTATTCAGCGCAGTTTCGGCGAAGGTGGTATTGCCATGTGGAACTACGGAGCCGCATTGTCGTTGATCATGTTAATCATCATTGCATTGACATCTTTCTTTGACCAAGGCGACAAAGACGATGCACAGAAAGGAGGTCTGGTATGATCATGACACCTTCACAGATAGAGGCGCGACGCAGAGAACGCGCCCTGAAGACGAAACAAGTGGCAGGTCAGGCATACTTGTGGCTGCTGCTGGTAGTGCTATATGCGCCAATACTGCTGATTATCGTTTTCTCTTTCACCAAGAGCAAAGTGTTCGGCAACTGGACTGGGTTCACCATCCAACTATACGAAAACCTCTTCACCGGATACGACAGAACGGCTCAGGTGAGGGTGGACCCCAACCTGTACAGAGCCATTGTGTTCACATTCCTTATTGCATTGATAGCAGCGGTTTGTTCCACCATATTGGGTACACTGGCGGCCATTGGTATTTTCAACATGCGTCAGAAAAGCCGTCGCGCCATCCAGTTGCTCAACTCCATCCCGATGATCAATCCGGACATCCTGACCGGTATCTCGCTGTTCCTGCTGTTCGTATTTCTGGGTATTACACGCGGAATGGTGACCGTATGTATCGCGCATGTGGTATTCTGTACACCCTATGTAGTGCTGAGCGTACTGCCGCGATTGAGTAAGATGAATCCGAATATCTACGAAGCCGCCTTGGACCTGGGTGCCACACCTTTCCAAGCACTTCGCAAGGTACTGATTCCCGAACTCCGTCCCGGCATGATAAGCGGGTTTATCCTGGCACTGACGCTCAGTATTGACGATTTCGGCGTAACCTTCTTTACCAAAGGTTCCGGAGGACTGGAGACGCTCAGCACCTTTATCTATGCCGACGCGCGCAAAGGTGGTCTGACCCCTGAACTGCGTCCGCTGTTCTCGCTTATCTTCCTCGTCATACTGGTACTCCTCGTAGTGATGAACATACGAAGTGCCCGTCAGGAAAAGCACACGTAGTAATCGTACTTCCTGTGGAAGCACAGCGGCGCAGCGTTCCACACGTAGTAATCGTCCGAACCAGCGGGTAGGGAGGCACGGTCTCCCGACCCGCTCTATTCACTTCAAACAACCTTAAACGCCGCAGGACATTAAATGAGTAAATGCCCAAATCCCTCCCCTCCAATTCTGAACGTCCTGCCATTCTATGTTGTTCTTTGTCGGTTACTCATGAGGTCATAGTTATGCATAATCTGGTTGCCGTTGGAGTTTCATTTTATATAGGCAAATATTACCTGACTATTATGACCTTCGTCTTAGAGTCAGCATCATGCCGGAATCTTAATTCTCCACTCTCATCTAATTTTGTCCACAAAAAAGAATATGCCTCTGCAAATTTCAGCCTTGAAATTGTCCTTTTGAATATCATTCTTGCAGAAGGACGGCTATTATCCTCTGACACAACAAGAGTTCCACAAATCCATTTTCCGATGGTTTTTCCAAATAGAAACTCACAGAAAAAGTAATATTCAATATCCCAAATTATAAATGTCAGCCACCCAGTTATTATGTGAAAAATAAAATATTCATGTGGAGGTAGTTTGAGGAAGATGAAAATTATAGCAATAATAATTGGAATCATAACCAACATATCAATAATTTTCTCTATATAACGAATGTAGAGAGGAGCATTTAATACGTTTTGAGGAAGACTTTGGTAGATTTTGTAATAATTTTTACAGGAAGTATCACCATTGATTAGTATATAAGCCATTATTGCAATGAGCATTATTGGCGTTGCAAAGACAAGGAACACACATAACTTCAAAAGAGAATCTGTTAGAATTGGGGGAAGAGTACTTATGGCTGTTATAGATAATTGATATATCATCGTTTAATTAGTTTATGTGAAACAAATATTAATAGAAAAGACTTCCTGCAATAGTGAGGTTTAAGGTCCCAATTGTACCCAAGGAAATATTTGTATATACTTTTCCTAATTGATCTCATGGTTCAAGATTGGGATATAAAGGAGTCAGTTTTATGAAAGTTCTTTGTTATGCGGGAGGTTACGATGCGGATAAAGTAGTCCCAAAGACGTTCGAAGAAATAGCACAAGGGAATGGTGAGAGCATATGCGCCCAAAATCAGCCACAACGTGTAGGGCCGTAAGGATGGTAGGCCATAGATGTCGAACAGTAGCAACACGGCGGCATACACCAAGCCGTGCGACACATAAATAATCATTGCGTATTTTCCACAGAACTCAAACGGCGCAGTCACAAAACTCAGATAGCGGGAGCATAGCCTGCACAATCCGTTGAATGTGACTATTCCGCACAAACTGGCAGGAAGCGTAATCAAATAAACCAAAGAGCTCGCACAGACGTTTTCGCGCATGCCGACGCCGGGGAAGCCCCAAATACAACAAGCAAGATAGCCTAACGCGCATGGCGCAATCATCCACCATTTCGTTTCGTATTTGCTCAAGCCGTACCCTAACGCAAAACACGCCAGTCCGCTAGCACTATTGGCCACATAGAGAGGCAGTGACTGTGCACGGAGGTTAAAATGATAACAGGCAAAGGCAATGCCATACCAGATTAGTGCAATTACGACACATTTTAGCCAACTGTCCTTATCCTCTTTGTCCGGCAGAATGCAGTTCGCGACTTGTCTGACAAGAAACAGCGTCAAGAGAAACCAAAGAGGCATATTCAGCTGAATATGACCTTCCATCAGAAACTCTTTGAAAATACCGTAGGTGGCATCTCTCCAAACCAGATTATGAGCCAATCGGTGGAAGAAAAGATATAACGCATACCCGACAGCGCTCCAAAAAGCAAACTCATATATCAGTTTTCGGCTGTCTTTTACCCACTCCTCCGCCATGGTACGCTTCGCGAAGAATTGGCCCGATTTATAGAAGAACCAGAACATAGCGAAGAAAAGAAAGTAGGGATAGTTGACCTGATAATCCGGCGCCGTGAAATACACAACCGAATTAGCATGGCCAAAGATTATCCACAGCACCATAATGCCGGCACCCATATCAATGTATTGTTTCCGTTCTTTCATCGCTGTAGGAGACAATTAGTTAAAATGATTTCCACCTCCTGCTCGTCAGCAGTAAGAAACATTGGCATGGCAAAAAACAACCCCAGTGCCAATAAAATAATTTTTTTGAGTTTCATAATACATTATTTTTTGTTCAGTGCAAACGGATTTTCCGAAAAGCGCTGCAAAGTTACTGCTTTTTTTTGAACTGACCAAACAAAAATGTAGAAAAGTGAAAACTCACAATTGGTTAATAATCAACCAATAGTAATTTTAGGATGTAGAAAAGTGTGATATAACATAGCATGTAATCAGGCTTAAACAATCTTAGAGAGCAAAAAATCGCGAAGTTTCTTACTGGTTGTACCCAATTTCAACGCGACATTGCGTTTGATGCCCCTGATGCTATTTTCTCCATAACAGAGGATATCTGCCATTTCTTTATCAGAAAAAAATCCAATAACGACTAAGACACACAATCGAAATTCTTTTTCATTCAGTTCTTTCTCCCCTTTAAGTTTATCGGCAAATAGAAAGAAATATTCATTTATGATTTCACACATTTCAACGTAATTATCCCAATGTAGGTCCTTCTTCCAATTCTTGGACTGGTGTAGAGCGTTGCAATTATTTTGTATTTCGTAAAGTCTTTTCTGGCGCAGATCTGAAAGCTCATTTCTTACAAGTTGAACTTGTTCCGAGAAAGCACGATGTTCTTCGCGAGCGGCTTTAGCTTGCTGGAACAAAAGTAGGTTCTTCGATTTTTGCTTTTTAATGTAGATTGAAGCTGAAATACTTAATATTAACAAGGTAAAAACCACAGCATAAAGCCATCGTAAATCCGGCTTGTGATTAATACTTTGCTTCAGTAACTGGATGGCGTTCTGTAAACTGGCAGAAAGAGGATCTAGATGGTAGGAATCAATATCGGACCGTTCGGAGGAAAGCCGCTTAATTTCTTCTGAATCAATCGTCTTGTCTTGTTGCTCTAATATAAACAAAACGTTGTACTTATTCTGAAAAGTGGCATTGGGTGCGTCCATGACAATTTTCGCATAGTACACAGCAGAGTCTTCTTCACATAAATACGAAAATGCCTGGGCTTTAATCACATAACCGGAAACATCGTGACATCCTTTTTCCTGAAACATCCTCACACAGTAGATAGCGGAATCATATTGTGCAGAGATTAAATACATCTCGGCGCGGGTCTCCCATATTTTTGCCAAAACTCTTTCACTTGTACATTCATCCTCAATCAGGTTAATCAGTTTCTGGCATTCCAGTTTGTTAGAATTGTCGGCTAATTCATAAGCCATCGCATTTAGAGCGTAATAATAGTTGGTAGAGTCCTGTATTGAATAAAAGTGTTCAGCGCATTGCTCGTACATAGTGTACGCTAAAGCATACTCTTCAGCCCAATGACACATTGTGCCCATGTTGCTCCAACTGCGGGCTTTGATTTCGTGGTCTTTGGTGCGGGAGTGGACGGCGCGGAGGAAAGCGAGCATCGCCTCGGGTTGGTCGCCGGCTTCGCGAAGGAGACGGCCGTAGTAGTAGTTGGCGTGGGCGTAGTCGGTGGGGAAGAGGAGACGGACAGGTTCGAGGGTGGTGACGGCAAAAGCAAGGGCGGTGCTGTCGG